>NZ_CP152375.1:2700000-3000000 GCF_051132615.1 Neisseria sp. Ec49-e6-T10
AGAGGCATTTTTGTCTGCAATGGCAAGATGCAAGCATTCAAAAAGTTTTGTGTAGCTGTTTTTATTGTATTTTATACCGTTTAAACAGTCTTCTTTAATTGCCCAAAAGATGTGTTCAATGTGTTGTAGCTGGCTTTCTTGAAAGCTTTGCCAAAAAGAGTCTAAATTGTCTTGTGCTTCAGACAAGGTGCTTTTAGGTATTTGTAGCATTAAATAAGGTTTATTTAAATTGGGTTTGATGCCATTGAGCAGCTGTTCAGGTGTAATATTATTTTTGAAAACCAATTTTGCCCATAAGCAGTGATGTGCAATGTGTTCTCGCCAAAAGTCCCCATTAAGCATATGAAGAGTTTGTTCTTCTTCATGAACCAATTCAATATCAAAAGGCGAGCCAGAATGAAAAGCATATTCTTGTAAAACACGCTGACAAAAACCATGAATTGTATAAATAGCTGCTTTGTCAAAGTGATTTAATGCTGCTTGTAACCTTAAAATTTGTTCTTTCTTAGGGTATGAAGCTTGTTTGAAAAGTGCTACTAAAAAGGCATCTTCTGGTGGATTTGTTGCTTGAATATAATTGAGTGCTTCACTTAAACGATTACGTAAACGAGTTTTTAGCTCAGCTGTTGCTGCTCGTGTATAAGTGACTACCAAAATTTGCTCTACAGTTAATTTTTCACAGACAATTAACCGCAAAAATAAAGCAGCAATACTCCATGTTTTGCCTGTTCCTGCAGAAGCTTCAATCAGGTTTGTGCCCTTTATGGGTACACGAAGTGGGTTAAAAGGCTGTGCTTGTTTCATGATTCGTCTTGTTGCTTAAGGGATAAAATAGGTAGGAGTAATTGTTCTATCATTGTCCAAAATAAGTCGTCATTCAACGGATCAATACCACTAAATACCAGTAAATTTTCCGCCTCCTTTCCTTGCCCTTTGCTTAGGTGATTACCAAAATAAATATTTGAGGCTTCTTTCATGGCCGTTTGTTGTGCTTTATCTATGGTAGCTTTTTTATTCAGTGCTTTAAGGTAGGCTTGTGCCGTTTTTAATGAAGTACGTGCAAAAAAAGGTAATGGAAATTGTTGACCTATCATAAAAAATGCCACCCATTTATTCAATAATTCTGTTGCTTGTTGTTGTGATAATTCTGGGTAAGTTATTTGATTCTCAGTAGAGAAAAAAATACTTTGTTTTTGTTTTACACCTATTGGTTGTACAGCACAAAGTAAAATATGGTTTAAAATAAAATGAATATGAGAGGGGGTATTTATCACACCACTGTTTATCCAAATTTGTCCTTGTGGATAAAGTTGATCGATGGTGCCAGATAAGATGAGTTTATCCAATACCAGCTTAAAATTAAATGGTGTTAATGCCGGTTGTGCTAAAATTTCAGGCACTTGTATGTGATTGATTAATGTTGTTTCACATTGAGTATAAAGTTGTCCTAATTGGCCTATAGGTAATTGATTTTGTGCCATTAATAATTGATTTGCTTGATAAAGTGGTTGTTGCTGTAATTTGGCCTGTAATAAACTATGGCGAATAACACCTAATTGTTGAGCTGTCATGATAAAAGGTTCATCAGACTCTTGCGTTTCTTCTAAATATAAAGGTGCAGTACCCAATGTGTTTTTTAACCAGTAACGCGTTGGGTTACGCCAAAACTGTGTAAACTGTGGCCATGAAAGAGCTGATTGATTGCTATTGTTTTGTAGTGGTCGTGTTTGATCAAAAAAAACAGAAGATTCTTTTCCCTGTTGATTTAATGCCTCAGCCAATTGACCTTGATAACTGAATAATTGATCATTTTCTTTTGTAAAATAATGGTGTGAAAATGCATGTAAAGGATGTTGCGTGATCAGGCAGTTGGATAGTGTTTCTTGATTTAAACCAGTCATGCTTGTAATGGTGTCCAGTAATTCATTGACCAGTGTAGACGGTGGTAATGTTTCATCTGTTTTGATGTTTTTGCCAATATAGGAAATATACAGTTTTTGGCGGGCACTGAGGATTGCCTCTAAAAAGAGGTACCTGTCATCATTGCGACGAGAACGGTCAGCTGCAATAGGGTGTTTGTTGATTAGATCGAAACTTATTGCCTTTTCATCACGCGGATAATCAGTATCGTTCAGGCCAATCAAGCAGAGTATTTTAAAAGGTAAACTGCGCATGGGAACCATACTGCCAAAAGTGACACCTCCTTTTAAAAAATTATGGTCGTTTTTGACACTTAAATGGCGTTGAATATATTGTTTAATAACTTCTAAAGAAAATTCTTGTTGATATTTTGCCAGTGAAGTATTTTGTTCTAAGCTAAAAAATATTTGCTCCAAATGGTTAGCTGCAATCGTATCTGCAGGTTCTAACTCGAAAAATAGCTCAAATACATGATGCAATCTTTCTACCCATGTATGTGCATCACAGGGTGTTTGCCAGAGTTTATATTGTTCTGCTAGTGCGTGTACCAGTGAGATAAATTGTCCTAATATTTGGGCATGTTCAAAACTAAGCTGACTTGGTGCTGTTTGTGCCCACAAAGCAGGTGCTTGAAACTGTTGAACATCGTTTGGCAGTAATAATCCTAAGCTTAGCCTTAATAGACCTTGTTCCCAAGTAAAAGCTGTGCTGTTGTCACCAAATTTTTCTCTCATTTGGCTGTCTATGGCCCAGTGAATATTCATTTGTTCAATATGAAAATGAATAATTTGGATATCTTGTTCTGATAAATTAAATTTTTTGGCAATAGGGTGGATATCCAATAAATTTAATATGCGTTCTACCTCAAAACGACTGTCCAGTATATCCAATAGATGATTAAAGCTGGATAAAAGAGGGTGCATTGAACCTAATTCTGTATCTGTAATGCTAAAGGGAATACTGATGGTTTGAGGCGTATCGGTTTGACCTGAAAATATACTTTGAATAAATGGTGTATAAGCATCGATATTCGGGGTTAAAACCGCAATATCATTGGGTAATAGGGTCGGGTCTTCTTCTAAAAATGACAAAATTTGATCTTTAAGCACTTGTAGTTCGCGCACAGTACTGTGGGTACTGTGAATTTGAATACTTTTATCTTGTGTACTTAAAGAAAAACCTGATAGATGTAATGTCAATAGGTCATTTTGTAATTGAGCAAGCAAGGTCGCTTCTGGATTTTTAACGAAAAACTGTTTTTCGGTATTGGGGATATCATTTAGCGCATCAAAAAAATCTCTTCCTTGTTTGCCTAATGATGCTAAAAGTGGATGGCCACTTAAGTTCAGTTGTTGGAATGCTTCTGGTTGTTTGATAATCTGGGCCGCTTCAATTAGGTCACCCCAGTATTCTTGGCAAGGATTCAGCGTAAAAATAAAGACATTTGTGTATTTTGCTAGATGATTCAATAGATCCAAATACATAGGTGCCAATGCAGCCACACCAAATACAGTAATACGTTCTGGCAATTGTGTTTGGGGTAACTGTTCCAGTAAAGCTTTCCATAAAGCAACTCTATGTGGCGTATCTTCTTGTTTGGTCAGTTGCTGCCATAATGCTTGTTGCCAAGATTCATCTTCTCCTAAAGAACATAGTTGACCTTTTTCCCATGATTCAATCCAGTTTGGGCGGTAAACCAAATATTGATCGAATAATTGAGCTATTTTATGGGCTAACTCAAATTGGGCGCTTTGTCCTAATTGCACATAGTGTTGCAATGCGGTGGCGTGTTTGATTTGTTCTTTGTTCAGTAAGGCGAAAATACGCCAGCTCATGACATCAATGCTGTAAATATTCTCTTCAGGCAAAGTGCCAAGAGCACGTTTCATCAATTGCCACGTAAAACTGGCGGGCAGTACAAAAGACATATTGGCACAAATACCTTGTGTTTTGGCTAAATATAGGTTTAAAAAACGACCCATACCATGACTTTGTACCCAAACGACTTCCTGTGCAAACCCATTTTCTAAAGGGATTTGTTCTGTCATTGCAGAGAAAATTTGAGCCAACTGTTCTAGCTGGTTTGAGTGATAAAGGTAAAGCATTATTTTAATAAGCAGCACAAAGACAATATTTAATAGCTATCATAGCAAATATTTGTGAGCGCCGTTGTTATTTGCAATGGAAAACCGATAAATATACAGCATCAGAAAATATATTTATTTAAATTTTATGAAAAATGAAAGGGTTAATTGTTTTATTACTCTAAAGCTTTCCTAAAGCCAGAAGGGTGCTAGAAGATTTATTTGGGGTGGCGTATAATTCAAAAAAGACATTTTAGATTTTATATAAATTTCTTAAAAAACATATGGTTATGTTTAAGTGATTAAAGGCTTAAAACAGTATATTTTATATTGAAGGACACTTAAAATGTTTGGGAAAAATAGACTAGAAGCCTTTAGTGATGGGGTGTTGGCTATTATTATTACCATTATGGTTTTAGAGTTAAAAGCACCACATCAGGCTGATATTGCCTCGATTGTTGATTTAACTCCTAAATTTTTAAGCTATGTTTTAAGCTTTATTTATGTTGGATTGTATTGGAATAATCATCACCATATGTTTCATATGGTGCAAAAAGTGACTGGTAAAATACTATGGGCCAATACACATTTATTATTTTGGTTATCGTTGATTCCCTTTAGTACCAGCTGGATGGGAGAAACACATTTTTCTTTTATGGCAACCATCATTTATGGTGTTGTGCTACTTATGTCTGCAATTGCTTATTTTATATTGCAGCATATCATTATTCAATCTCAAGGAAAACAATCTAAATTAAAAGCCGTTGTTGGCAAAGATATGAAGGGAAAAATATCGGTTATTTTATATTTATGTGGTCTTGCTTTTGGAATTTTAAATCCATATATGGCGATTGCGTTTTATGCATCGGTAGCAGTTTTATGGTTTATTCCCGATAAAAGAATAGAAAGAGCTGCACAGTTATCTGAACAAGAAACGTGATTGTATTTTGTTTATTGTGCGTAAATGATTAAATTTGATTGTATATTTGTATTAGGTCTAGGTGTATGAATAATAATAGTAATGCCGCGACAAATAATAATTCGTTGCGTGCGCTGACCATCGCTGCCATTGGGGTTGTGTATGGTGATATTGGAACAAGCCCTCTTTATACATTAAGAGAATGTTTTGAAGCAGAGCATTTGGATGTGACTCAAGGTAATGTTTATGGTTTTTTATCCCTGATTTTTTGGGCTATTTTACTGGTTGTAACACTTAAATATGTTATTTTTGTAATGCAAGCTGATAATAAAGGTGAGGGTGGTATTGTGGTGCTTATGCAAGAAGCGAGGCGTTTCTTGCGTGGGAAAGCTTCTTGGATTGTCATGATGCTCGGATTAATTGGTGCCGCGCTATTTTACGGTGATGCCATTATTACACCCGCGGTCTCCGTTTTATCTGCTGCTGAAGGGCTGGCTGTATTAAATAGCAGTTTTGAGCCTTTTATCATACCAATTGCCATGTCTGTATTATTTGTTTTGTTTTTGGTACAGCGCTTTGGCACACAAAGTGTAGGTACGTTATTCGGCCCTATCATGGTTGTTTGGTTTATCTGCCTTGCTTTGCTGGGGGGAATTCATATTATTGAGAATCCAACAGTATTTATGGCCATTAATCCTTATTATGCCGTTGCTTTTATTGCTAATCATGGTTGGAGCGTATTTTTAGGGCTGGGAGCCGTTGTTTTGGCTTTAACAGGTGCTGAGGCTTTGTATGCAGATATGGGGCACTTTGGTAAAAAACCTATTCGTTTTGCGTGGTTTTCCTTGATATTACCCAGTTTGTGCCTCAATTATTTTGGTCAGGGTGCTTTGTTATTGAGCAATCCTGAGAGTATTAAAAACCCATTTTTTCTGTTGGCGCCAAGTTGGGGTTTGTTGCCGCTGATTATTTTAGCCACCATTGCAACCGTTATCGCTAGTCAGGCAGTTATTTCTGGTGCCTACTCTATTACTCGACAGTTGATACAGTTAAGTTTTTCTCCACGCATGAAAATTGTCCATACCAGTGCAGAGGAAATTGGGCAAATTTATGTACCAACAGTCAATTGGTCTTTATTGTTTGCGGTGTTATTGGTGATTGGTTTGTTTAAATCCTCTACCAATCTAGCCGCGGCTTATGGTATTGCTGTCACTGCGACAATGGTGATTACATCTTTATTGTTTTTTGTGGTCATGGTCAAAAATTGGCGTTGGCCCGTATGGGTTGCGGCCAGTTTGACTGGGTTGTTTTTATGCTTTGACTTAGTTTTGTTTATCGCTAATTTATTGAAGTTGGCGCATGGGGGATGGTTGCCCGTTTTAATTGCTGTCAGTATTTTGTTTATGTTCTTAACATGGATGAAGGGACGCAAAATAATGAATCAGCAAATGGTAGAAAAAACCATAAAACTACAAGACTTTATTGCCAATTTAGAAGCTTTCCCGCCGCAAATAGTCAATGGTTCTGCCATATTTTTAAATTCAGAGCCTGATAGTGTGCCGCCAGCATTACTTCATAATTTAAAACACAATAAAATACTGCATGAAAGAGTGGCTTTTTTAACCGTTCATACTCAGGATGAAGCATTTGTAGACAGTGAACAACGTTTGTCTTTAGAGCGATTATCAGAACATTTTTATCGATTAGATGTGTACTATGGTTATCAAGAAATACCTGATATTAAAGATATTTTAAAATTATCACAAATGAAGGGTTTATCTTTTGACCTCATGGATACATCATTCTTTTTATCGTATGAAAGTATTTCATCTGCTTCCAGCTATAAACACATGAATGGTTTAAGAGGCGCAATATTTTTATGGTTGAATAAAAATAGTGCTCGAAGTACAGACTTTTTTCAGATTCCAGCAAACCGAGTGGTAGAATTGGGTACGCAAATAGAAATTTAAATGTATTCGATATGAAATAAGCCAGCTTAATTGCTGGCTTATTTGTTTAAATTTCTTGATGAAAAACCTGTTGCCAGAGTTTTTTTACCACAGCATATTGTGCCAGTAAATCATCGTTGACTGTTTCAAGGCGAATATCCCGCAAGTTTGCGGTGTGTTGAATTTTGCGATAAGCACGATAAGCAATACGGGTTTGCTCGGCAAGATCCGACTCAATTAATCCACAGCCAGCAGCCATGGCAAGTAAAGCAATATTGCCATAATTTTGCGTTAAAATAGGGTGCGTTGCCGCATGTTTTAAAATCAGATACTGCACCAAAAATTCGACATCGACAACACCTCCTCTGGCGTATTTTACATTGGTTAATTGCGGTGGGTGTGTTTCCGTAATTCTGTCTCTCATGATCAGTATTTCATCATGTAGATGTTCTGTATCTTTAGGCGAAGTCAGGATATTTTTTCTTAACTCTTCAAATGCAATACCTATATTTTCATCTCCACAAATAAAGCGAGCTCGAGTCAATGCCTGATGTTCCCACACCCATGCTTCATTTTTTTGATAGTAAGTAAATGACTCTAAAGAAGATACCATGAGTCCAGCATCACCATTTGGCCGCAAGCGAAGATCAACAGAATAAAGATTGCCTGCGCCACTGGTGCTTGATAACCATGTATTTAAACGTCGGGTAAAACGCGTATACGTTTCTACTGCATCTGGGTGGGGGTCATCATAAATAAAGACCAAGTCAAGATCAGAGGCATAGCTCATTTCTTTACCACCTAATTTGCCATAAGCAATTATAGCCAGTTTGGGTTCTTCACAATGCTTGTTTTTTAACCCTTTCCAGACTTGTTCAAAAGCAGCTTGAATAATGGTGGTTGCCAATAAACTTAATTCATCAGATAAAAATTCCAATTGCCACGCATTATTTAAATCTTGCACCGCTAATTTAAATACTTGGGCATGTTGAAAATGACGGAGTGTATCCATTTTTGCCTCAACATCACCTTTAGGGTGAGCGTTGAGTGTTTCTTTTAACTCTTTTGCCAGTTCTACCCAATCAGGTTTTTGTTGTATCAGGCGAATATCAAGTAATTCATCTAATAAAATTGGGTGGCGCATTAAATAATTACTCACCCAGCTACTGGCGGCAAAAATATTGGTTAATGGTGCCAATGTTTCTGGATGTTCACACAAAAGTGCCAAATAAGAGGAGCGACGGCTGATGTTCTCTAAAAAATCCAAAAAGCGAATCAATGCCGTATTAGCATGATCAGACTTACTGGTGGTTTGTAAGATCAGTGGAATGAGTTTATCAAATAGTGTTTGAGCATGTGTCGATAAATGAATATATTTGCTGCTTTGTTTTAAGCTTTTTAAACGTAATTGTATTTGTACACCATCAAATCCAAGTTGGTTTAATGTGTTGATGGTTAATGGGGTATCTTCTGTGTCTGTCCAAAGTGTATTGAGTGGATGTGTGTCTTCTGATGTCTTATTTTGTGATAAAGTGGCATCAAAAGCAGTTTTGATAATGTTTTGGTGTATCGATAACGTGTTTAAAAATTGTTCATAGCTTTCAAAACCCATGCTATGAGCAATTTTTTCTTGATGTTCTGTTTGGGTTGGTAATGTCTGGGTTTGTTGATCATCAAAATATTGTAAACGGTGTTCTAAATGGCGTAAGAATTGATAAGCAGTCAATAAGCTATTTTTTTGATCTTCTGTTAAATAATGCAAGCGTGCCAACTCTTGTAGTGTTTCTTGTGTTCCACGTAGTTGCAACGATTTGTTTTTTCCTCCCCAAATTAATTGGAATATTTGGGTAACAAACTCAGCTTCTCTTATTCCACCTGAACCTAGTTTGATATTATTTTCTTTGTTTTTTCGGGTGACTTCTAATCTAATTTGTTGATGCAAATCTCGCATGGCTTCATAAGCATTAAAGTCTAAATATTTTCGATAAACAAAAGGGCGTACAAGTTCAGTGATATTATGTGTACCTCTTGTAATTACGCGTGCTTTAATCCATGCATAACGTTCCCATTCGCGTCCTTGACTGATGAGATATTGTTCTAATCCCGTTTCACTGATGACTAAGGGGCCAGAGTCTCCATTAGGGCGAAGACGCATATCTACTCGAAAAACCTGTCCATCTGACGTAATGTCATCTAAAAGGGCAATTAATTTTTGCCCAACTTTTAGGAAAAATTCGTGGTTTGTTATTGTTTTTTCGCCATTGGTTTGACCCGATTCTGGGTAGGTGAAAATCAAATCAATATCACTGGATACATTCAATTCAAAACCGCCTAATTTACCCATTGCAATGACTGTTAGACTTTGCGGTGTATGACTGTCTTCACCTATGGGTTGTCCATATTGTTTTTCATATTGTTGTTGGGCAAAATTAAGTGCTGTATTTACAGCAAAATCAGCAAAAAGACTGATGGTTTGTGTGACTTCAAATAAATTAGCCTGTTGGTTTAGATCTCTGATTAAAATATGGCTAAACACATATTGGCGCAGAATACGCAGCTCTTTTTTTAGCTCTTCTTCATTTAAGTTAGCCCATAAACATGATTGCTCAAAATCCTCTGTTGTCAAATGTCTGGATAAGCTAAGAGATAACTTTGTTGTAAAGTCCGGTTGAGCAGTGAGTGTTCTTTGCAAATAATGTGAAAAATTTAATGCATTTTCCAAGTCAGCTAGTCTATTTACTGGCATAATAATGTGTTCCCAACACTTAAAGAGGATTATATGAAATTAGTTTTAGTAAACTTAGGTAAAATACATTTATTGTGTTGTGCATAAGTTAATATAATCCATTTTTAATCTGGCTTTATGTGATCAGTTGTGTGAATAAAGAAAAGCGTCTCTCTTTTTTGTATCAAAACCTAAAAATATTTAAACATATATGGTTTAAGCGTCTGCTAATGATAACAGTATTTTGTTTACTGTTGTTATGGGGCAGCGCTTTTGCATTATTTCAATTTTATGTACAACCTCGTTTAGAATCATATAAACAGGAGATTCAACATCAATTTCAAGAACAAACTGGTAGTATTCTTACCATAGACAGTATACAAGGATTTTGGCGTATTTTGGTGCCTGAGTTTCATTTAAAGGGGATCAAAATTGAAGATGAAGACCCTAAAAACCCGCCATTATTACTGCAAGAAATCATCGCACAACCATCATGGTGGTCTTTATTTACTTTAAGCCCTCGTTTTTCATATATTCAGATTCAAAGCCCTAAATTGGATATTGTCCGCAATAAAAATAATGAATGGTTGTTAAATGGTGTTTTATTGTCAAAGAAAGACAACAGAAAAAGCACAAATAGTAATAAGATATTTAATCTGTTGTTGCAGCAAAAACATATTCGTATCAGTAAAACACATATTAGTTTCGAGGACCAGTTTCAATCATGGCCCAAATTGATTTTAAATGAAGGTAATTTAAATTATAAGCATCGTTTTTTTCGCAATGAGCTTAATTTAGATGGTTCATTATTTGATGTGGGTAAAAGCTTTAATTTGTCGGCAGCATGGCAAGGGGATGATGTTGATCAATGGCACAATTGGCAAGGTATTGTAGATATTGGTGTGTTCAGCCAGAGTCAATCAGATTTTTCCCGATATCTTGGCTCATTATTTAAACAAGCCAATGTTGAAGGGGCTGCACTTGGGCATATTTCTTTTTCTGAAGGCACGTTAGATAAACTTTCATTTAATATGAATTTTAATAATATTCATATTACAGATTATCAGAATAACCAGATTTATTTCCCTAAATTAAGTGCAAAAGCATTTATTGAAAAAAAAGCCAAACAACACTATCAATTTGGTGTTGAGGATGTTGTGTTAGAAACAGAAGCAGGAAAAAGCCTACAAAACGGCCATTTATTAGGTGACATTCAATTGGGTGAGCAGGGCTTTGGCTCGCTTGAAATGGATAAAATTAATTTAACCTCGTTGAATCCTATTTTAAGGCTAATTGGTGCTCATCAAAACCCAATTGTTCGTGAGTTAAATATTCGTGGTGTAGTGCATGATTTAACAGCAAAATGGCAAGGCGACCTTTCTAAACCACATAATATTCAATTATCCTCTGGTTTTACAGGGTTAAGCTGGCAAAGTGTTGAAAATATCCCAGGTATTGATCAAATTTCAGGGGTCATTCGCTTAGATAAAGAGAAAGGTTCTATTGAGCTGCAAAGTGATGAAGCTAAACTAGAGATTAAAAACGCCTATAACAAACCTTTCATCCTTCAAAAATTACAAGCAAAATTAGATATTGAAAAAACGCAAGAGCATATTATTGTTACAGTTAAAGAGTTAACAGCGCAAAATAATGCCATTAAAAACCTAAGTGTTTCTGGCTCTTATACACATTATTTAAAAAAACAAGCTCAGGATTTAGGTGTTACCGTAAAAGCACAAGAAGAGCAAGTTGATCAACTTGATTTACAGGTTAAGGCAGATCAAGTTAATGCACAAAATATACGTGATTTTTTGCCTGTTTTTACTAAGCCTCGTTCAAAGGAATGGTTAACGGAAGCATTTGTATCAGGGCAACTGAATAATGTAGATGCATCTATAAAAGGCAACCCTAAATTGTTCCCATTTGTTGATGGACAAGGAGGTAGTTTTTCAGCTAAAGCCGATATTGATCAATTAAACCTTTTGTTTTCGCCTGTTTGGCCTAGTATTCATAAAATGGTTGGTCAAATTCATTTTTCTAATGAGCGTCTAACGATTCATGGTAAAAGTGGGACAGCTGAAGGATTAATGCTCAGTGACACAACTGCTATTATCCATAATCTAAAAGACAAAGATCATATGTGGATGGATATAGATGGTCAGATTAATGGCTCTTTGACACAGTTTTTGGCTTTTTCTCGGAAAACCCCCATTGTCAAATGGACGAAAGGCTTTATTGAACAAGTACAAGGGCAGGGTAATGCAGGCATGAATCTTAAACTACATATGCCCTTACAGCATGTGAAAGATACCGAAGCGGCTGCTAGTTTAAAATTATTCAACAATACCATTAGCTTTAATAAAAATCAGTCTATTCCAAAATTATCAAGTGTTAATGGTGTCATTACTTTCACGGAAACAGGGGCTAAAAGTGAAGGCTTGAAAGCACATGCGTTTGGTGGGCAGGTATTCTTAACAACTAAAATTACATCAAGTAGGGCAACAGAATTTTCTCTAAAGGGAAATATTGATACACAAGCATTATTGTCTTTTTATTGGCCAGAAGCCCCTCATGTGGCAAAAGGCAACTCAAATTATCAGGCCAGCTTTTTGTTGGGCAATAAAAAAGGGTTTCATCAACTTAACCTTAAGTCAGATTTAAATGGTACCACTTTTGATTTACCTATTGCTCCAGAAGAGTTAAAACCCTTAAGCTTGACATTAGATCCTCAACAAAATGAAGGTTGGTTGTTAAATACAAAATTTGGTGCCAATAATGCTTTTGTGGCTCATTTAAATCAAAAGGGGCTAGCTTCTGCCGCTATTTTGGTTGGTACTCAAACCAAACCATCTCTAAATAAAAAAGGCATACAACTGATTGCCAGACAAAATGAAATTAATTTAGGTCAATGGCTAGCCATTATTCAAACTCAAGATAAACGTTTTTCTCATCATAAAACGAATAGTAATAGTAGTACACCATTATCTTTTGATTTAAAAGCCAATGAAATAAAATTAAATGATTTTACTTTGAAAAAAGCACTACTAAATGGCTCTTTAGAACCAAATCGGTTTTTAAAAGTAAAAATACAGTCAGATCTTGTTTCTGGGCAGGCTAACTTAAATTTACAGCAAAAAAATCAGCTATTGGATGTTCATTTAAGTAAATTGAATTGGACAATCAAAAAAACAAATCAAGGAAATTCAGCTACACACATACAAGAGACAAGTTGTTTTAATCTTGAAAATATACCTAATATGAATGTGTTGGTAGATCATCTTTATATTAATCAACAAGATTATGGAGTTTTAAGTTTTTATGGAAAACATACGGATCGTACCCGTTACCAGATCACAGATCTTTTGCTCAAACATCCTAAAACGACCATAACAGGCCATGTTGCACTTTCATCTGTCGCTCAAATATGCTCTCAAGCATCAGCTTCAGGACAGTTTAAGCTAGAAAGTTCGGATTTTGGTGGTTGGTTAAGTTCACAGGATTTGACCAAACAATTATTGGGCACAAAAGCCACCATAAATGCAAACTTACGTTTATCGAAGATTGAACAGCTTTCTCTCGCAAATTTACAGGGTGAGCTTGATGTGTTGATGAAAAATGGACGGTTCAGTAATGTGCAGCCTGGGTTTGGGCGTGTATTGGGTTTATTTGATTTGGGTATGTTAAGAAAACGAATGATGCTTAATTTTTCAGATGTGTTCTTGCCAGGGTTTACATTTGAAACAATTAAAGCAACAGGGGTAATTGAACAAGGAGTTTTGAATACCAGTGATTTAAAGATAGAAGCTGCAGGGCTAACAGGGAAAATGGTTGGCAACCTCAATTTACAGAAACAAAATATGGCATTGGATTTGTCTGTGACCTCAAATTTAACCTATGGGATAGTAGACAGTATTTTAAATACACAAAATAATTTACCGCAAGAACAAAAAGAAGAGTTGACTGAAGAAGAAATTGCATCATTGCCTAAAAGTGGTGTTTTAACACGTCGTTATCGTATTTCAGGAGCATGGCAAGATCCTAAAGTCAAACAGTATTAAGTTGGGTTAAATATGGAGATTCTGATTGTATAGCTAAAATTTCTGTTTCTTATAGCTAAAATCTAAAAAGAAAATAGTATGATGATAAAAGAAAAACCAGTGATGAAGATATTATTACTGTTTAATTTTGTGAGGTTTTTGAAATAAATGGGGCGTTTCATGGAAAAAGTACATTTAGCTGCAGTACAAATGATTTCTGGCTCTGATGTGTCACAAAATATACAAACGATGACCCGTTTGGTTCAGGATACAGCCAAAAAAGGTGCAAAAATTGTTTTGTTACCCGAATTTTGGGCATTTATGGGTGCTAAGGATGTAGATAAATTGGCGATTGCCGAGACTTACCAAAATGGTGTACTGCAAACAGTCATGAGCCATTTGGCAAAAGAATGTCAAGTTTATTTAGTCGGTGGCACCATTCCATTAGTCAGTCCAAACCCCAAAAAAGTCTACAACAGTATGTTAACCTTTGACCCTCAAGGTCAATGTGTTGGTCGTTATGATAAAATACACTTATTTAGCTATAAAGGTGCGGGGGAATCTTTTTCTGAGGCTGATACCATTTTGGCAGGAGGCTCAATAAGTAAATTAATACTTCCTTTTATCAATATAGCCCAAGCAATTTGTTATGATTTGCGGTTTCCTGAATTATTTAGAATGCAGCAAAATTTTGACTTGATCTTATTGCCTGCTGCATTCACTTATACAACAGGTAAAGCTCATTGGTTGACATTATTAACGGCAAGAGCAATAGAAAGTCAAAGCTATTTACTGGCAAGTAATCAAGGTGGAGTACATGAGAACGGTCGGCGTACTTTTGGACACAGTGTCTTGATTTCCCCTTGGGGGGAGATTCTTGATGCATTAGAAGAAGGTGAAGGTATTGTACAGGGTATGCTTGATTTTGGTTATTTAAACAGCATCCGCCGACATTTGCCTGCATTAGAAAACCAAGTTTTTAAAATATAATGGATTTTTCCAGAAAGTTAATCAATGTCTGAACAATCTTATCAACAGGCTCAAAAACTATTATTAGAGCAAAATCAAATTTCAGATAGTGTACTCAATAAAACATTTGCTCATATAGCACGACATAGTATTGATTATGCAGATTTATATTTCCAGCATAGTTTGTATGAAACGTGGTTTTTAGAAGAAGGTATCGTTAAGTCAGGCAGTTTTAATATCGCTCAAGGGGTAGGTGTTCGGGCTGTTAGTGCAGATAAAACGGCTTTGGCTTATTCTGATCAAATTAGTGAGCAAAGTTTAATTCAGGCTGCAACACATGTCCGTGCTATAGGCAGCACAGGTACGCCTTTTGAAGCCGCAATTACAAAACCCATTAATCGTAAGCCTCTTTTTACTTTGGATAACCCAATTAATAGTAAAGAAGCCATTGATAAAATTCAATTATTGCACAAAATAGAGCAACAAGCTAAAGCACAAGACAGCCGAGTGATTCAGGTTATGGCTGGTTTAACTTGTGAATATGATACAGTGTTTATTGCCCGTTTAGATGGAAAAAGAGCTGCTGATATTCGCCCTCTAATTCATTTATCCATTCATGTCATTGTTAGTCAAAATGGTAAGAAAGAACAAGCTTCAGGTGGGATAGGCGGGCGATACACACTTGATTATTTTGATGATGAGAAAGTTGAGCATCAAGTGCATAAAATTGTGCAGCAAGCTTTAACGAATTTAGAAGCAAAGCCAGCACCAGCAGGGCAAATGACAGTTGTTCTTGGTAATGGTTGGCCTGGTGTTCTATTACATGAAGCTATTGGCCATGGTTTAGAAGGAGATTTTAACCGAAAAGGTACATCCGCTTTTAGTAAAAAAATGGGACAAAGAGTTGCAGCCAAAGGGGTTACGATTGTTGATAACGGTAGTATTGCCAATAGAAGAGGCTCTTTAACAGTAGATGATGAGGGAAATTTAACACAAGCGACAACATTAATTGAAGATGGTGTTCTTGTTGGCTATTTACAAGATGAAATGAATGCTCGATTAATGGGCTCTGTGTCTACTGGAAATGGGCGACGTGAGAGTTATGCATGCACGACTATGCCAAGAATGACCAATACTTATATGGAAAATGGACAGTATGAGCCAGCTGAGATTATTGCCTCAGTAAAAGATGGTATTTTCGCCAGCAATTTTGGTGGAGGTCAAGTAGATATTACCAATGGAAAATTTGTTTTTAGTGCTTCAGAAGCGTGGAAAATTGAAAATGGAAAGTTAGTCTATCCTATTAAAGGTGCTACATTAATAGGTGATGGACCTGATGTGTTAAACTATGTCAGCATGATTGGTCATGATTTGGCTTTAGACAGCGGTATTGGTGTGTGTGGTAAAGAAGGGCAAAGTGTACCTGTTGGTGTTGGACAGCCAACATTGAGAATTGACGGTGGTTTAACTGTAGGTGGTAGTGAACTTTAGGTAAAAAATGATGACTATAGATATGAGTTTGGATGTGAAAGGACTCAATTGCCCTTTACCCATGTTAAAAGCTAAAAAAACATTGGCAACAATGCAAGGTGGGCAAACATTGGAAGTTTGGGCAACGGATAAGAACGTTTGTGATGATTTTAAAGCTTTTTGCCATCATACTGGTCATCAGTTACTGATGTGTGAGCAACCTGATGCCAACGAAGTAACCTTTCGAATTCTGGTGAAAAGAAAAGACGATTAATTATGGAAAAAATAGAAATCATACAACCAGATGACATGCATTTACACTTAAGAGATGGTGCAGCATTGGTTTCGGTTTTACCTTATAGTGCAAAACAAGTGGCTAGAGCTGTCATTATGCCTAATTTAAAACCGCCAGTTGTTTGTGTTGCAGATGCATTGGCGTATAAACAAAGAATTTTAAATGCAAGGCCACAAGGAAGTAGCTTTGAACCGTTAATGACCTTATATCTAACTGATAAAACAACGCCAGCTATGGTTGCTGAGGCAAAACATGCTGGTGTTGTTGCATTTAAGCTTTACCCTGCGGGTGCAACCACTAACTCTGACTCAGGTGTAACTGATTTATTTAAATTAATGCCTGTTCTGGAAAAAATGGTACAAGAGGATATGTCTTTATTGGTACATGGAGAAGTAACCGATGAGAGTGTTGATATTTTTGATCGGGAAGCTGTTTTTATTGATCAAATATTACAACCTTTGATCAAGCATTTACCTGAATTAAGAATTGTTTTTGAGCACATTACCACAGAACAAGCGGCTCAATTTGTGGCTTCCTCTTCTTCGCAAATTGCGGCAACTGTGACACCACAGCATTTATTGTTTAATCGAAATGATATGCTGGTTGGTGGCATTAAACCGCATTTTTATTGTTTACCTGTATTAAAAAGAGCGAAGCATCAGTTTGCTTTATTAAAAGCAGTGACAGGAGATTATGCTGCTCGTTTTTTTATGGGAACAGACAGTGCTCCTCACGCTCAGCATGCTAAAGAAAATGCTTGTGGGTGTGCAGGTGTATTCAGTGCACATGCTGCTGTAGAGTTTTATGCGCAAGCTTTTGAGCAAATGGGCGCTTTAGATAAGTTAGAAGCTTTCACCAGTGTGAATGGTGCTCAGTTTTATAAATTGCCGATTAATCGTTCAAAAATAACATTAATAAGAAACAAACAACAAATAGCACAAAGAATCCAGTTTGCTGATGATTGGCTTATTCCTATGAATGCAGGCCAGATGTGTGATTGGTGTGTAAATTAACTTACATTTTGTAATAAATTTATATACAACAGAGTGTATGTTAAAGTATTATATTATATATAATAAAAATGGCCTTAATAGTTAAGGCGTATTATTAAAATAATATATTTAATTGTATTGCTATGCATGATAAAATGATACTCAGCTCAAAGTTATTGTTTCTAATAGTGGATGAACATGTTTTTAGAGTGTCAGGATAATTTTATGAAAAATCTATGTCGAAAAGTCTTGGTTTTTTTAGGAATTGCTTTGTTTTCTGGAGCAATTGGAGCCGCTGACACTGCTTATTGGGAGTATCGCGTTCGGGAAGGGGATAATTTATGGTCTTTTTCAGAAAGGCATTTAATTAGCCCAGCATATGCCTTGCGTTTACGTACATTAAATAAAATTGCAGACCCATATAATATTCGTCCAAATACCATCTTAAAAGTACCCTTTCAGTGGGGAAAGAAGATTGCTGCATCTGCAAGTATTGCTTCCTTTTCAGGTAAAGTAACGGTAAAGGTTAATGGCCAATCCCAAAATGTTAGTGTCGGGTTAACCTTGCCTGCAGGCACACATATTACAACAGATAAAAAATCTCAAGCGACTTTGCGTTTTGCTGATGGTTCGCATCTTATTTTAAGTAATGATACCAGTATCGTTTTAGGGCAACAGACCTATTATCCGACTACTGGCGCATCTCATAATAAAATTGAATTAGAAAAAGGCAGTGTTAAGGGCGATATTGAACATCCTCCCTTAATGAATAACCGCTATGAAATTCAAACAAGAACAGCTGTTACTGCGGTTAAAGGGACAGAGTTGGATGTTAGCGTAGATGATGAAGGTAAAACCAGAACTTCAGTGTACTCAGGCGTTGTTGATGTTTCTTCGGGTAAAGATAAAATAGAGCTTGAAAAAGGGTATGGTTCTTTGGTTAAGGGGCATTCTAATTTAACCAAAGAAGAGCTTTTAGTTGCTCCTGATTTTGAGAAGGCGCCAGAGGAGTTTGTTCGGAATCTGCCGCAGTTTTCTTGGAAAAATATTAAAGATGCTAAAAGTTACCAAGTAGAACTATATAAGTATGATGGCAGAAGAATAGAATTACTCAGTAGTTATCAAACTGAATATAATAAAGTCATCTTTCCAATTATGGTTAATGGCCAGTACGTTGCTAATGTGTCGGGTATTCCTGAATCTGGCTTATTGGGTATTCCTACAAAAGTACCCTTTCAGGTGAAAGTTAATCCTCTTCCTCCTTTAATTGTTAGCCCTGGCGTAAACGATACTATTTTTAGTAAAACAGTTGATTTACACTTAGGTAAATCGAAAGAATATAGTGCTTACGTTGTTGAATACACAAAAGATGTAAACTTTAAAGAGAATATCCTGCAACACAAAATAGACGTAAATGATAAAGAAATAGCGTTTTCTGTCCCAGAATCAGGGGTATGGTACTGGCGGGTTGCTGGTGTTGATAAGAAAAAACAAACAGGAGTATTCAGTGGTGTCAATAAATTACAAGTAGGCACATTAAAAAGGAAGTCAGAAATCACTTTACGAGCATTCTCTATTGATAATAAAGATGTGACTTATGAATTAGTTTTAACAAAAGAAGATAAAAACGGGCAATCAGTTAATGTGTATAATAACGTAAATAAAGAACCTGTTTGGCAGTTAAAAGATGTTCAAGCTGGTCAGCAATATGAAGCTCAAGTGAATTATTTATTACATGGTGAGGTGCTTTTGAAAATGCCTGTGCAGCTAGTGAGTTGGTGATTGATTTATGTTTTTACCAAGAGGGTATGGTTCTAAAGTAATGAAGCTTCTTCCATGGATTATAGGCGTTTTTGTCTGGGTTCTATTGTTGAAGATGGTGCCAGAAGGTGGTAATAAATTAGAATCAGCATATTATGATTTTATTATTTCTCACGCGAGCCAAGAAAAACCAAATAACGATATTGTTATTATAGGTATTGATCAGGATAGTTTGAATCGAATAGGGCCATGGTCTTGGCCTAGACGTTATCACGCATACTTATTGGAACATTTAAAAAATACAAAAGCAATTGGCATTGATATTTTGTTTTCTGATCCAGATATTATGTATCCAGATTCAGATGAATATTTTGCTCGAGCCATTAGTAAAAATGGTAAAGTGGCTTTACCTGTCATCGCTAATGAAGAAAGTTCAACAGGCGAATTATTGCCCTTATTTGTACGCTCAGCGCGTTCCGTCGGTTACGTTAATTTCTTCCCAGATAATGATAATGTGGTCAGAAGACTGCAAAATAGTGATCAAAAAAATACCAATCCTGCACATTTGTATCAGAAAAGCTTTCCTGAAGCTATTTTGCAAGCGGGAGGGATTAGTGTTGAAAAAAAGTCGTATAGGTTACGTGACTGGTTGGCTAAAGTCAGCCATCAGGCTAGTTGGTTGATTCCATATAGCAATAGAGAAACACAATTTCCTTTATTTTCTTATGATCAAGTGCTGAGAGCTGAAATTTCAGAGGATTATTTTCAGGATAAAATAGTGTTGGTTGGCTCAACTGCTGCCAGTTTACAAGATAGGCAGATGACACCAAGTAAAGCTTTTGCTGGGGATTTATCGGGTGTGTTGATTTTGGCTAATATAACCAATGCTTTTTTGAATGACGATTTAATTCTGGCACCTAGTAAAATCGTTCAATTTATTTTTGCGGCTTTAAGTTTTTCTCTATTATTTTTCATTGCTTCTTTTATTAAAAAAGATCGTTTATCTGTTTATTTTGTCTTTTGTTTAGTCTTGTTGGTTGTGACTTTTATCTTGTTTATTTGGTGCAGAATATGGTTTCCCATCACTAGCTTGATTTTATGTATTTTGGGTATTGGTTTGGGGAAAGCATTGGTTCAAACAACCAGCTTTCAATTTATGGCCTTTACCGATGCGCTGACAGGTTTGTCTAATCGTTACTCTTTTGAAATGGCATTAAATCAAATTGCACAGAAATCTTATCGAAAAAAAGAACCAATTAGTTTTATTTTGATTGATCTTGATTTTTTTAAAAAATATAACGATACCTATGGGCATGATTTAGGTGATGAGGTTTTAAGAAAAATTGGTCAACTATTAAATAAACAACGTAGGCGGGGTGAAATTGCGGCTCGTTTAGGTGGAGAAGAATTTGCTGTTGTTATTCCGAATAGCAATGAAACTGAGGCAAGATATAGAGCAGAAGCAATTAGAAAAGGTGTGTTAAATCTGGCGATTGAGCATGAAGGCAGTCATATTAAGTTTGTTTCTATCAGTGTGGGCGTCTGTGTGGGTGTGGCGACAATAGATGCAGTAAATGAACGTTTACATTATCAAGAAGCCGATATCGCTTTATATGATGTGAAGCAAAAAGGACGCAATTGTGTTGAAGTAAGAACCTTATAAATCATGTGATATTCTAAGGTTCTTTTATTATTATTGTTTTCCTGTGCTGCCAAAACCACCTGTACCTCGGTCACTTTGATTAAATTCTTCTACAAGATTAAATTGTGCTTGTACGACAGGAACAATAATCATTTGCGCAATACGGTCTAATGGTTCGATGGTAAATTCCGTATTGCTTCTATTCCATACTGAGACCATTAATTCTCCTTGGTAATCAGAATCAATTAAGCCAACTAAATTGCCCAATACAATACCATGTTTATGACCTAAGCCAGAGCGGGGTAAAATCATTGCTGCTAATGATGGATCTGCAATATGAATAGCCAACCCAGTGTTGATGAGTATCGTGTCACTTGGCTTGATTGTAACAGCTTGTGTGATTGCAGCCCTTAGGTCTAAGCCAGCAGAACCAGTAGTCGCATAATTAGGTAAATAATCTTTTACCATTGGGTTTAACACTTTTAGTTCTATTTTATTCATGACTTTCCTTTAATTAAATTAATTGACTAAGATGATTGATAATAACCTTCGCTGTATCATCCTTGTGCATTAAGGGCAATATCGTTTCAGAGTCGGATTGATCTAAAATAATGACTTGGTTGTTTTCAGAAGACATGGCTGTTTGCACCAGATTGGCTATAAGCATGGGTATCCCCTTTTTGGCTTTCTTTTTTCGTGCATTTTCAAGTAAGTGTTCACTTTCTGCAGCAAAGCCGACACAGAATGGTGGATTGGGTAGGTGAGAGACAAAAGAAAGAATATCTTGATTTTGTTCTAATTCTAGAATGGGTACCTCTTTATCATGATTTTTTTTGATTTTCTGAAGGCTTTTGTTTTTGATTCTATAATCTGCCACTGCTGCCACCGAAATAAAAATATCGCAGTGAGTTACTTCTTGTTTGACCGCTTGAAACATTGATTCAGCACTTTCGGTATGAATGGTTTTGTTCATATTTAAAGGTACTTTTTCAGATGTTTTCCCTAAAACCAAAGTCACTTGGGCTCCTGCATTCCGACAGGCTTTAGCTAGGGCAATCCCCATTTTTCCTGATGAAATATTGGTGATGCCTCGTACTGGATCAATTGCTTCGTAAGTGGAGCCTGCGGTAATCATTATTTTTTTGTCTAATAGTTTTTTCTCAGTCCAAAGATCAGGTAATAATTCAAATAGTTCTTCTGCTTCAAGCATTCTGCCTGCACCGACTTCTCCGCAGGCAAGTTCTCCTTGTGCTGGGCCAAAAATAGTCACACCATCTTTTTTGAGTTGCTCAATATTTCGTTGATTAGGTGCAGATAACCACATTTGTGTATTCATTGCTGGTGCAACGGCTAAAGGACATGTTCTGGCTAAAGCAAGGTTTGTGATGAGATTATCACAGATGCCATTTGCCAATTTGGCTAATGTATTGGTGCTCGCTGGTGCAATGAGAAAAATGTCTGCTTCTCTGGTTAATTGAATATGTGCCATACCATTACTTAATTGTTCTGCCCAAAGTTCAGTATAAACAGGCTGATTACTGAGTGCTTGGAATGTATTGGGATGAATAAATTGCGTGGCTGAATGCGTCATTACAGTTGTGACTTTATGGCCTGCCTTCGTTAATAAACGGACAAGTTCACAGCTTTTGTATGCTGCGATACCACCAGTAACGCCCAATAAAATATGTTTTTTTTGATCCATCATTCATTCATTTCAGTCAAAATAGTTTGAGTTAGCTGATCTAGGCTTGTGTCTAAAGCGCGCACCATTGCTGCATATCCATCACCTTTTTGAGCAATAGAGAAATCAAAGTTTTGGCTTTTAAGGATTTTTCCTTCAGCAGAAGTCATTTGTATAAAACCACTAACTGTTACATGACCATCATATCGGCCATAAAAACGATTAACCGCAACGGTAATATTTTTATTCAGGGGTGCCTGACTGATCACATATTCTTGCACATTTGTTTTTTTGTTTAATTTGTTGATTAAACTTTGCGTAATGCTGTTTTGAAGAGAGTCTGCCCATAAGTTTTGTTGAGAAAAATTTAAAGTGACATCATCAGTTTGATACGCCATAGAAGTGGTATTAAGGAAGTTAGGCATAGCAACTTTTAATGCAACCAAATGAGTGTTTTTTTCTTGTTTGGGTAAACCTGAGTCTGGTAAACGATAGTATTGAGTGGTAACAGATGCGCAACCACCTAAAAAAGTTAAAATCAGTGTAATAAACAGATATTTTTTCATTTTTATTTCCCTTTTGGAATCGGGTCTTTTACACTTTTATTAAAAATAAGTGCATTTGGTTGTTCATTTAAAGTACGTACAACGGGTTGAACCTGATCCAATGTTTGGTTTAATGTGTTTAACGTGTCCTTTATTTCACTATAAATTGGTGAGTCAGGAGAAACCCCTTTTAATGTTGATTGTAAACTTCTTAAGGTTTTATTTAACTCATTAGGTAAATTTTGTGTCTCTGATTGACTGGCAATTTTGTTTAGTGATGCTGTTAATTGGTGGACTTCTTTTAATGTTCCATTTAACTCTTGAACAGAACTTTCTAAAGGAAGACTATTGAGTTTGTTTAATAGTGCACTAATTTGATCTTCTAATTTAGCAAGTCCTGCTCCTTGTGATGGAATAACAGGTAATTGGTTATATTGGGCAAGGGCAGAATGCTGCGTCGTTGTATCAGAAAGAGACAAATCAATAAATAATGTTCCTGTCAGTAAACTATTACTTTGTAGCTTTGCGACAAGTCCTTTTTTGATTGAGTTTTGAATTTGTTCTTTCCAAAAAACTTCACTTTGAGTTTGTGCATTAATTTCCATTCTGTCTGGTTCTAAACGAATTAATACAGGAATAGAGCGCTCTTGGAGCATGTGTAGGCTTTTATCTTTTTCAAAATAAGGTAATTGTACTACTGAGCCGACACGAATGCCTTGGAATTCTACAGGGGAGTCGGGTGCTAAACCACGTATTGATTGGTCAAAAAACACCACATAATAAATCGAGCGCTCAGAGGGTGATTGTTTGACACGATCTACATCAGCAAATAACACAAAGCGTGCATTTTGTTGTACGGCACTTCCTTCATTTTGTCCCTCAGGAAGACCAAAGCTGATGCCTCCACCTAAAAGGGTAGGTAATGCACCAGAGCGAAGTTTTAAGCCTTCTGGTGTTGTTTGGATATCAATACCACTGGTGATCCAAAAGCGCATATTACTTTTAACCAACTGATCGTATGGCTTATCAATGAAAATTTGATAGTGTACTTTTTTGTCTTTTGGGTTAAATTGAGCAACTTCAATTCTACCAACAATAACATCTCGATAAAGAACGGGGTTACCAACGGGAATCAGTTTACTGGCTTGGCTTTCTAATTGTAGCCTTAGACCTGATTTATTAGAGGCTGTAATTGGGGGGGAGGCTAAAACAGTAAATGCACGAGAAGGAGTTTGGCTGTGCCCGGGGCTAAATTCAATATAAGCACCAGACAATAATGTGCCTAAACCTGTTATGCCTCCTTGGTCTATACGTGGCTTCACTACCCAAAACTGAGTATCTGTTTTAAGTAAATTTTCGCTGTCTGCATTTAAACGGGCAATAACTTCTACCCCATTTTCTGCCTTATTTAAACGAATTTCTGTTACTCTACCCACTTCCACACTGAGTACCCTAATGACGGTTTTATTTACTTCAATGCCTTCTGCACTGTCCATATATAGGGTAATTTCAGGCCCCCTTTGTTGGACTGTTTCAATAAGCATCCATATACCTATAAAAAGTGCAATAACAGGTACTAGCCACACTAAAGAGACCAAACGATTTGGAGACACAATTGCTTTTTTACTTTCAGCCATTTTAACTTTCTATTTATCTTTGACTATTTTATCCCAAACAAGGCGTATATCAAATTTTGTGACAGCAATCATACTAAGAACAACAACTGCACAAAAGTACATTACAGCTTCTCCAGGCAATACTTTTGCACCGGGAATTTGAACCAAAGTCACCATTAATACAACCACAAATACATCTACCATAGACCAGCGTCCAATAAACTCAATGATTCTATAAAGTTTTGTTAAAACTAAAGCTGGCGCAAGTGGTTTGATTTTAGCACTAATTAATAAAATCACAATTGCCACCATTTTGACTAAAGGAACCATTAAACTGGCACTAAAAATAACAGCAGCAATAAATTTGGAATCATTATTCCACATATAAATAATGCCTTCTAAAATATTAGTGGCAATATAGTTAAATGGTGTGATGGTGATCATCATGGGAAAGAGATTTGCAGGAAAATAAAGAATAATGGCAGATATAAGTAAAGCCAACGTAATTTGAATACTTTTAGGCGCTCTTTTTCTCAAGGAGTGATGACATACTGTACATGTTTTTTGCGTCGCATCATTAAAAAAGAAGCATTCTTTACATGCTAAAGCGTGATTTTCTGCTTTATGTGGTTGAAAGTCTGGTGTTTTTAATTGTTTTAATTGAAAGTATAACCAATGAGGGTGGACAAAAATACTGCTTCTGACCAAACAAAGAGAAAAACAGATTAACGCCCAAAATGATAATCCAAAATGCATGTCAGCGACGCTTCTAATTTTGACCATAGCCACAAAAACACTAATCACAAAAATATCAATCATAACCCAAGGCTTGATTTTGACGACTAAGAACATAAATTTATCTAAATATTGAGTATCATGTTTAAAATACAAACTATGGTAAACAAATAAATTGGATAATAAAAACATCAATGGTGCGGCAAATAAGAAAATCAACAATATATTCGCTAAAAAATCATATTCATCTTTAAAAAGTAAACCTGCCGCTTCAGGTAAAGATAAATAGAAACTTGCAGCTCCAACTTGAACCCCCATAAAGGTAAAGCAAAAACTGAGAAACATAAATATTAACGCTGCCGTTGAAAAGGCAATTGGACTTAAATAGGGGCTATACGAAATACTGATCAGTTGGTGGTGACAAATTGGGCAATGAGCATTTTGACCATTTCTAATCTCAGGTAAACAAACAGTATGTCCACAATCAGGACAACACACATCATGACTTGGACAAGTAAAGTCTCCTGGTTTTTTAAACTCAGTTTTAATGGTACATATATTCTGATAAAAAGAGTAAAGCAGTTTTTTCATAGGTTGCTTATTGTAAATAAAAATAGTTTATTTGAACATGGTTCATGATTTAATAATGAGACTTTTTACAATAAGTATATGAATCAATTTTATTGAGGCAGTCATAATAGAGGCATTTTACGTATTTAAGCGAGGTATAAATATAAGCTGGGCATGATAAAATACCCAGCTTTAACAATTTAAATAAATTTTAAATTGTTTTTTTAGGAGAGACAATAAGTTTTTGGTTTAGGAATTCTTTAATGCCCATATCTGAGAGTTCTTTTCCATAACCTGAGTTTTTGACTCCGCCAAATGGTAGCTCTGGTGAAGAGTCAACTAAGCCATTTACTGCAACCATACCCGTATCTAATTGAGAGGCTACACGATTGCCACGGGTAATATCTTGTGTGAATACCGATCCACCTAAGCCATAAGGAGAGTTGTTGGCCAGTTTAATGGCTTCATCTTCGTTTTTAACGACAAAAAATAATGCAACAGGACCAAAAAATTCCTGATAAAAAACAGGGTTCTCTTCAGTTATGTCACCAAGAATAGTTGGTTGCATAAAGGCACCAACATGCTCACAACGTTTACCACCTAGTAATACTTTTGCACCATGTTTGACTGCTGTGGCTACTTGTTCTTCTAACTGAGATAAGGCTTCTTGGGAACTGAGAGGGGCCATATTGGTTTGTGGGTCAAGTGGGTCACCTGGTTGGAACACTTTTAAACGTTCACGAAAAGCATTTAAAAATTGATCAGCGATTTTTTTAGCAACAATAAATCGTTTAGATCCACAACAAACCTGTCCACTGTTACTCATTCGTCCAGGAACCGCCATATTGACAGCCAGATCAAGGTCGCAATCTTCCAATACAATAAATGGGTCACTACCGCCTAATTCCATAGTCGATTTTTTTAAGTTTTTGCCTGCTTCCATGGCTAAAGCTTGACCGGCTTTTTCTGAACCAGTAAGAGCAACACCGCGAGTACGAGGGTCTTGAATCAATTTGGCCACTTGGGCGCTATTTGCAAAAATATTGGTATAGGCTCCTTTAGGTAAACCTGCATCATGTAATATTTTTTCAAATGCTAACGCACATTGTGGCACGTTATGAGCATGTTTGACTAACAAAGTATTGCCACAAGCAAGGTTTGGGGCAGCAATTCTGGCCAATTGATAGTAAGGGTAGTTCCATGGTTCCACTGCCACCAAAACACCAATTGGGTGGTTTTCGATCCATGCTGACTCTTCTGCGGTTTCTTTAATTAATTTGGGTTGTAAGAACGTTTGTGCATGAGTTGCATAATAATCTAAAATAGCTGCAGAGATTTTAACTTCTCCTTCGCTCTCTTTAATGCGTTTACCCATTTCTAATGTAATGAGTTTTGCCAAGTCATCTACTTGTTCAAGCATAAGTTGTGCTGCTTTTTTGAGTATGGCACAACGCTCTGAAATACTTTTTTTTGACCAATTGTCTTGATAACAATGATGCGCAGTATTTAAAGCTTGGCTGACTTGTTCATCTGTTAAAGAGTCAAAGGATTTTAATACTTCTGAGTTGTAGGGGTTAATACTTTGGTAAGCCATGATTTACTCCTTTGTGTGGATTATTATTTTTCGAATATGTTATTAATTGATACAAATACTCTTAAGTTTTACTGTTTCATAGTATTGTATTTTACCTTGTTATACAAGATGCTTGTTTTCTGGCTAAAAGTGAATTGTTGTTGGGGAAAAAGAGTACAAATATTATGGGAATTTTAAAGAAAGCTCTATACTGATTTAGTATAGAGCTTTGTTGATGTTTAAATGGTTTTTGAGTAATTGGCTTGTTTAGGTTTAGTGCGAAGATATTGGTCAAAAACCATCGCAATATTGCGAATTAAAAAACGACCTTTTGGTTTGATGACAATGCTGTGTTTGTCCATGCTTAATAAGCCAAGTTGTTCCAGTTCTTTTAGTTTAACCATTTCTTCGGAAAAATATTGCTGGAACTGAATTTGGTACAGTTCTTCATAGACACTAAAACATAAAGAAAATTGACACATGAGCGCTTGGATAATGTTTCGGCGTAATAGGTCATCTTTATTTAAAGTCAGACCACGCATAACGGGTAAACGTCCTTCATCAATTGCTTGATAGTAATGATCCAATTCTTTTTCATTTTGTGTGTAACTGGCACCGATTTGACCAATACTGGATACACCTAAACCAATTAAGTCACAGTCTGAATGGGTGGAGTAGCCTTGGAAGTTTCGGTGTAAGCGACCTTGACGTAATGCAACAGATAGTTCGTCATTCGGTTTGGCAAAGTGATCCATACCAATAAAAATATAGCCTTTATCTGTTAATGTTTGAACAGAGTTTTGTAATATGTCTAATTTTTCAGAGGCACTGGGTAAATCTGCCTCGTTAATTCGACGTTGCGGCATAAATAAAGTAGGTAAGTGAGCATAATTATATAGAGCAATACGGTCAGGTTCTAAAGACAAAACAGTATCCAGTGTTTGTGCTACTGATTTACTACTTTGCAAAGGTAAACCATAAATTAAATCGACACTGATTGATTTGAATTGTGCTGCACGAGCTGCGTCAATAACAGTGGCTGTTTCTTCAACGCTTTGCACACGATTGACTGCTTCTTGTACTGAGTGATTAAAATCTTGTATTCCAACACTCATTCTATTAAAACCAAGCTGCCCTAAATGTTGTACTGTATCGGACCCAATTTTACGAGGATCTATTTCGATACTGTACTCCCCATGAGCAAGAAATTCGAAATGTTCCTTTAATAGGCCGATGATGCGAGTAAATTGTTTATCACTAAAGAAAGTAGGGGTGCCACCACCAAAATGTAATTGCATCAATGGCTCTTTTTTGCCAATGATATTGGTGACCATTTTAAGTTCTTTTTCTAGATAGTCTAGGTAGACATCTGCAAGCGATTTGTTTTTTGTGATGATTTTGTTACAACCACAGTAGTAACAAATAGTGTTGCAAAAAGGAACATGTATATAAACAGACAATGGTTTATGTAATGCACCAATGGTTCTTTGTTCTAGTTTCTTTTGATAATCAGTACTGGTAAAAGCTTGATTGAAACGATCAGCGGTAGGATATGATGTGTAACGTGGGCCTGATCCAGCAAGTTTTTCTATTAAAGCTCGATCAAACTCTACCGTATCTGGTAAGTTTTTTTGAATAGAGTCCATAAATCAAAAGGTCTTCTCGTGTAATAAGTGTGGATTAAATTTTTTTAGTTTGTTAGAATGACACAAGCGGTCTAGTTTTATTTTGACTATCGTCAATTATTATGAAATATTTCATAAATAACAAGCGTTAAAATATATATGAGCAATACGCCACACCTAAAACCACTTCGCACACTTTGTTCAAGCTGCAGCTTACGTGAGTTATGTTTGCCTGTAGGGTTGAACCGTGATGAAGTTGAGCAATTGGATGCTGTCATTCGTCAAAGTAGAGTTGTTAAACGGGGGGAATATCTCTATCGCAGTGGAGAAGAGTTTAAATCTTTATACGCCATAAGAACAGGTTTTTTAAAGGCTTGTGTTTCAAGTCAGGATGGGCGTGAGCAAGTAACTGGCTTTTATATGTCTGGTGATTTGGTCGGTTTGGATGGTATTTCTTCAAACCATCACGGTTGTGATGCGATTGCTTTAGAAGACAGCGAAGTATGTGAATTACCTTTTGCGCGTTTAGAAGAAATTGGTCGAGTGATTCCTTCTTTACAAACCCATTTTTATCGATTGATGAGCCGAGAAATCGTTAGAGACCAAGGGGTTATGCTTCTTTTGGGTAATATGAAAGCAGAAGAAAGATTGGCTGCGTTCTTATTAAATATTTCTCAGCGCTTGTATTCTCGTGGTTTTGCTGCAAATGATTTTGTGTTGCGGATGACCCGTGAAGAAATAGGCAGCTATTTAGGCTTAAAACTGGAAACAGTTAGCCGTACATTATCTAAATTTCAGAATGATGGTTGGATTGAAGTAAATCATAAACACATTAAATTGTTAAAACCTAAAGAGTTAAAAGAGCTTGTATCAGGTTGTGCCCATCAAATTTAATTTAGACCGAACTTATGATAAAAATAGCCACTCTATACAATAGAGTGGCTATTTTTATGTTATTTTAAAAATAGCGATAAAATATCAGTTACAGATGGATTTATAAGGAGAATAAGAATGAAATTTCAAGACAAAGTGGTTATTGTCACTGGTGGCTCTAGTGGTATCGGTGAGGCAACAGTAAAAGCATTTGCATCTGAAGGGGCAAAAACAGTTATTGCCGATTTTTCAGAAAAAGGTCAATTATTGGCAGATCAATTAAATAATAATGGACATGAAAGTTTATTTGTTAAAGTTGATGTTACTAATGAAGTTGATACCCAAAATATGGTTGAAAAGGTTGTACAGAAATTTGGTCGAATAGATGTTTTATTTGCTAATGCAGGCATTGGGCAGGCAAAGAAAATTTCTGAGATGACTTTGCAAGATTGGCAAAAGGTTATTGATGTTAATTTAAATGGTGTTTTTTTGTCGGATAAATATGTTATTGAACAAATGTTAAAACAAGAATTTGGCGGATCAATTGTAAACTGTGGTTCGATACATAGTTTTGTGGGTAAATCTTCTGTTACTGCTTATGCTGCAGCAAAAGGTGCCGTGAAACTATTGACTCAAACATTAGCAATAGATTATGCAAAAAATAATATACGAGTGAATGCTGTGTGCCCAGGCTATATAGACACACCTTTATTAAAAGACATACCAATACAGGCTAAAGAAGAGTTGATTAGGTTGCATCCACAAGGAAGACTAGGCAAGGCTGAAGAAGTAGCTAATGTGGTGTTGTTTTTAGCCAGTGATCAGGCTTCTTTTGTTAATGGAACAACTTTATTGGTTGATGGTGGCTATACCGCTCAATAGGGGTTATTTGAGTACTCTTGTTTTTATATCGTTATCCTGCTGTAGATTGAAAGTTGTAAATGCGCCATTCTCCTTTGGCATTTTGGCGCATTTCTATGGAAATAAGACAGCTAGGCGTTTCTGTTGAACGTAAACGAAAGCCAATAGATGGCATGTCTATTGTTTTGTTGGTAAGCAAACGACGTAAACGATTACCGTTTGATTGATAAGGGTGTGAGCTTGTAATAGTAAGTTTTTTGTTCGTACATAATTGGCGGTTCATGTTTCTTTGAAAAGAGATAAAGTCATTACCAAGTAAGCTTTTTTTACCCAGAGTAAGGTGCCAGGCTTGCTCATAATTATTTTGCTGTATTGTGGATAAAAAAGCTTCTGTAACGTTTTGGGCTTCTTGATATTTATATTCTGTTTTAAGCCAATAAAAACACATAATACTGATTATGGTTAATAATGTAGCTAAGCTTAAATAAATAATTGGTTTTTTTTTGTTTATAAGGTTCATTTTTTGCTATGAAGTTCTTGAGTGGCCATGGCAAAGTCATCTTTGAGTAATAAAGGAAAAATAGCCAAAGCATTATTGATACCAGTATCTATTAACTCCTGCTCTGTTTTAGGTGCTTTTTTTAATACATAAGCGACAACCAAATTTTTATCCCCAGGGTGACCTATACCAAGGCGTAAACGCCAAAAATTTGGTGTGCCTAATTTTGCTTGGATATCTTTTAAGCCATTATGTCCACCATTACTTCCTCCTTGTTTGAGTTTTACTGCTGCAGGAGGGATATCCAGTTCATCATGTACCACTAAAATTTCATCTGGCGCTATTTTATAAAATAGCGCCAATGCTGCGACAGAAATACCAGAACGATTCATAAAGGTTTGTGGTTTTAAAAGCCAAATGTCACCAGTTGATAGGGAGGCTTTGGCAACTTCTGCGTGAAATTTATTTTCTTGTTTAAATGAGGCTTGCCATTTATATGCCAATTCATCCAATAACCAAAAGCCTGCATTATGACGTGTTTGTGCATATTCAGTGCCAGGATTGCCTAGTCCAACAATTAATTTGATTTTTGACATATCATGCTTCCTTTTTTGTTCTTTGTGCTCGTTTGCGACGAGTTTCTTTTGGATCTGCAATTAAAGGACGATAAATTTCTACTCTATCTAAATGTTTTAATAGCGTATCTGGTGTCGTTTTTTTACTGTATATTCCTAATGATAAGGTTGCAGAAATTTGAGAGGGGGTCAGTAAACCTGATTGTTTGACTGCTTCTAATGCTGTGGTACCTAATGGTACTTCAAGTAATATCTGTTTTTGTTCATTGGCAAGAGCCATGACAATTTCTACCATAATATTTTGTGTGATCGTCATACTGAATACAACTCAAAAATATGAAAATAAAGGCGAATTCTAACGTAAACAAGGCAATCTTACTACCAAACAATAATTAAAGTGTCTTTTGTTCTGAGCTTTTATACGCAAATGTGTTTGGTTTTTTGATTTATTAAAGTACAATGAATGTTTTATTGCTTTTTTTTGTGATGCTAAGTTATCGCCATGCTTTTCATGCGGCCAATCATGCAGATGTTTTGAAACATTTTGTATTGACTTTAACGCTTGATTACTTCAACCAAAAAGATAAACCATACTGGTATATTGATACTCATGCAGGTGCTGGGCAATATGACCTAAATTCTGAATATGCTCAAAAAACAACTGAATACTTAACAGGTTTTCATTTGTTACAGCAGCATTATCAAGAGTTACCATCCACTTTAAAACACTTTGTTGATTTAATTGAGCAAACGCAACAAAATAATGCTTCTTACTATCCAGGTTCCCCTAAAATAGCAGATCATTTGGTTAGAAAAACAGATTCTTTACGTTTGTTTGAATTACATCCAACAGATAGTGTCTTTTTGATTGATGCTTTTCGCTCAGCTGGGCGTAGGGTTCAGATTAAAGTAGAAGATGGTTTTGAAGGCGTTATTCGGATTCTACCACCAGCTCCTCGTCGTTCAGTTATATTAATTGACCCACCATATGAAGAAAAAACAGATTACATCAAGGTTGTGCAAACGCTAAAAAAAGCAATAGAACGTTTTGCAACAGGGTGTTATTTGCTTTGGTATCCTTGTTTATCAAGGGTTGAAAGCAAAAAGTTGCCTGAGCAATTAAAAAAAATCGTACCCAATCATTATTTAAATACTCAATTGATTGTTCAAGAAGAAAGTCAAGATGGATTTGGTATGTTTGGTAGTGGTATGTTTGTCATTAACCCACCATTTTTGTTAAAACAGCAATTACAAGAAAGCTTACCCGTGCTGGTTAAACTATTAAAGCAAGACAATAAAGCTCGTTTTGTATTGGATGCACAGATTAGATAAGGATTTTACGATATTATGGCTATGTTAGATTTTCAGTCTTTTTTACAGGATTACGCTCAAAAACACCAAGTGCCTGAAGCACTGAATTCTGTATTGTTTTCCTTGATGGATGCATGTGCACAAATTCATCATCAAGTTCGTCAAGGTGCATTAGCAGGTGTTTTAGGGGATGCAGGTACAGGTAATGTTCAAGGGGAACAACAAAAGAAACTGGATGTGATTGCCAATCAAATTCTGGTCGACTCACTTAAAGCAAATCAGTCTGTTGCAGGGTTGGCCAGTGAAGAAGAAGAAGAGTTTATTCTCGTCAATAATCAAGGCAATTATTTGGTTTTATTTGACCCCTTAGATGGCTCTTCTAATATTGATGTCAATATCTCTGTTGGCACTATTTTTTCTATACTGGCTCACCAAGCTGGCGACAATGTATGTACCGAAAGTTTTTTGCAAAATGGACAAAAACAAGTCGCATCTGGTTATTGCTTATATGGTCCACAAACACAGTGGGTCTTTACCTTTGGGGAAGGTGTGTTTGTATTTACTCTGGATCAAAACACCAATACATTTTTATTAACCAAAGACAATGTTATCGTACCTACACAAACAAAAGAATTTGCCATTAATATGTCTAATCAACGACATTGGCAAAAACCGGTCCAAACTTATATCGCTGAGCTTTTAGCGGGTGAAGAGGGTGTTAGAAATAAAAATTATAATATGCGCTGGGTTGCTTCTATGGTAGCAGAGGTACATCGGATATTGATGCGTGGTGGAATATTTATGTATCCTCGTGACAATAGAGAACCAGAAAAAGCAGGTAAATTGCGTTTGATGTATGAAGCTAACCCTATGAGTTTATTGATCCAAGCTGCAGGAGCAAAAGCCACTGATGGGCAAAATGATATTCTTTCGATAAAACCTGAGGGATTACACCAACGTGTTGCTGTATTTTTGGGCAGCTCACAAGAAGTGGACTATGTGACTGATTTACATAAAAAATCATAAATGACAAAATGGTCTAATCTAAATATAAATGGGGTGCCTTATGGATCAAACCTTTTTAGTGGCAAAAGAGCAATTGCATACGTTAAGGGATTATTTACGTTTTACAGTTAGCCAATTTAACCAAGCTAAGTTATATTTTGGACATGGTTCTAATAATGCGTATGATGAAGCAGCCTATTTATTACTGCATACATTGGGTTTGCCTTTGGATCAGTTAGAACCATATTTAGACGCTCGCTTATTACCAGAAGAAAAAGAACGCCTTTTATCATTGGTTTATTTACGTGTGACCAAACATATGCCTGTAGCGTACTTAACCAATCAAGCATGGCAAGGTGAGTTTGATTTTTATGTGGATGAGAGGGTTCTTGTACCCAGATCCTTTATTTCCGAGGTTTTAGGCGAATCATTAAGACCTTGGATTGAGTTTCCTGAGTTGGTGCATAATGCTTTGGATTTATGTACAGGAAGCGGTTGTTTAGCTATTCAACTGGCCCATTATTATCCAGATGCACAAATTGATGCAGTAGACATTAGTTTAGAAGCGTTGGAAGTCGCGGCAATCAATATAGAGGCTTATGCTTTAGAAGAGCAAATACAGTTGATTCATACAAACTTGTTTGAAGGCTTAGAACAAACATATGATTTGATTATCAGTAATCCGCCTTATGTTGATGCACCTAGTGTTGATTGTTTGCCTGATGAGTATTTGCATGAACCAGAAATCGCTTTGGGATCAGGAATGGATGGTTTGGATGCAACAAAACAAATCATTGCTCAAGCAGCAGATTATTTAAATCCCAAAGGGGTCTTAATTGTTGAAATTGGTCATAACAGAGACATATTAGAAACAACATTTCCTAGCTTGCCTTTTACTTGGCTCGAAACCAGTTCAGGTGATGGTTTTGTATTTTTATTAACCAGAGAAGATTTATTAGGTGATTTTTAATAAAAATATTCTTCATATATTTTTAGTCAATGCCTAATAAATTAAAGAAAGTATTTTGTTCCGAAACGTTACAAAACGTAAAAGCAAGTAATTGCGCTTTGAGGCAATAAAAAAATAAGCTACAATCGGAGCATTATTTTTCCTCCATTTATTCAAAAGGTAGATGAAATATGCTTAAAGGCAGTATTGTTGCAATAATTACCCCTATGCTTGAAGATGGTCAGGTTGATTATCCTAGTTTGAATAAGTTGATTGACTGGCATATTCAAAGTGGCACTGATGCGATTGTTTCAGTTGGCACAACAGGTGAGTCAGCCACCTTGAATGTAGAAGAACATTTAAATGTGATTAGCGCAACAGTCAAGCACGTTAATAAGCGTATTCCTGTCATTGCTGGCACTGGTGGTAATTCAACAGCAGAAGCAATTGCATTGGCTTCAGAGGCCCAAAGATTGGGTGCTGATATGAGTTTATCTGTTGTGCCTTATTATAATAAACCTACTCAAGAAGGTATCTATCAACATTTTAAAGCAATCGCTGAAAAAACCTCTTTGCCCATTATTTTATATAATGTGCCAGGCCGTACCGTGGCTGATATGAGTAATGAGACAGCATTGCGTTTGGCTCAAATAGATAATATCGTTGGCATTAAAGATGCAACAGGTAATTTGGCTCGAGCATGTGACTTATTCTTACGAGCACCTGAAAATTTTGCTATTTATACTGGCGAAGATGGTGTTGCAATGGCATTTTTGTTGTCTGGTGGACATGGTGTGATTTCTGTAACAGCCAATGTGGCGCCAGAATTAATGAAACAAATGTGTGATGCTGCATTAAAAGGTGATATACAGCAAGCTAAGGCGTTGAATAATAAACTTCAGGGATTACACAGCAGCTTATTTTGTGAAGCTAATCCTATCCCTGCAAAATGGGCTGTGGCGCATATGGGATTATGTAAGGATACCTTGCGCTTGCCCATGACACCTTTATCTGAATCAGGACAAACTCAAGTGCTCGCGGCCATGAAGCAAGCACAACTAATTTAATCATTAGGAAAGTCATTATCAAATGAAATCGTTACGTTTTACGCTTATTACATTAGCTGTAATCAGTATTGCTGCTTGTTCAAGTAGTAAAAAAGATCCAAAATTAGATTACCAAACAGTAGGGGCTGGGCAAGAAGTTCGTTTGGATATGCCTCCTGATTTAACAACCCCTAAGGGACAAACTCGTTATACCATTCCCGCTGGAAGTGGCACAGCTTCTGCCAATAGCACACAGACTCAACCAAGTGTGACTTATAACAATGGCGTTTTAGCTCCTGTTAAAGATATGCATATTGAGCGTGATGGTAGTCAACGTTGGTTGGTTATTGAAAACAAACAACCTGCAGAAATTTGGCCTATTTTGAAAGTGTTTTGGCAGGAAATGGGGTTTGTCATTAAAAATGAAGAACCTGAAATTGGTTTAATGGAGACAGAGTGGGCTGAAAATCGGGCAAAATTACCAAACGACGGTTTTCGTAATTTATTGGAAAAAGTAGGGATTGGTTCTGTTTATTCGACATCTGAGCGTGATAAATTTTTTGTTCGCTTAGAAAAAACAGAAAATGGAACGGATGTATTCTTTTCTCATAAAGGTTTGTATGAAATTTATACCTCTGAGAGAAAAGATACTACTGCATGGCAACCTCGCCCGAGTGACCCAGAGTTAGAAGCTTCATTTCTAGGTCGCTTTATGGTTCGTTTAGGTGCAGATGAGCAGGTTACACAACAACAGTTGGCCAATAATGAAACACCGACTGGTGCTCGAGCAAGGGTTAGTGACAATACCTTAATCGTTAATGATCAGTTTGATCGTGCGTGGAGAAGGGTTGGTTTGGCTTTGGATCGTGTTGGGTTAACTGTAACTGATAGAAATAGAGCAGAAGGTATTTATTATGTACGTCCTGCATTAAATGAGGTTGAAACCCAATATGATAAAGACCCCGGTTTCTTTAAACGTTTATTTGGTGGGAAAAAGAAAAAAGTATCTGAACCTAAAAACAGCATCATGTTAACCAATAAAGAAGAGTTGCGTGTTCAGGTTGTACAAAGTACAAATGGCACAACAGTGGTTACTTTATTAGATGATGCTGGTCAGAAAATGACATCTACTGAAGCGAGAACCGCATTAAGTCGTTTACAAACAGAGTTACAGTAAGAGGTAAGAGAAAATCTCCTTTAATGTTTTTAAAGGAGATTTTTAATGAATATCATGCATAAAAGTTATTTGTTTCTTATTTTCTTTACAGTATTTTTTATTTTACTTATAGGTTTTGGCGCCTATTTTTTAAAAACACAAATTGTATTAAGTATCATTTGCTTTTTTATGGCTTTTATCTGTGTGGTAGGGCAAATGATGACGATTGCCTTGATGCATAAAAGATCACAGCAAAATATAGAAAAGAATAATCCTTTTAATGAAAAGTGAGTATATTTAACCTTATGTCAAGTCACGCTCCTATTTTTGATAAATTGGTTCTGGCCAGTAATAATGCTGGTAAATTACGGGAAATTCAGGCTTTTTTTGAGCCATATAGAATAGAGGTTATTCCACAAGGGCAATTAAATGTGCCTGAGTGTCCAGAGCCTCATTTTACTTTTTTAGAAAATGCCTTAGCAAAAGCAAGGCATGCCAGTGAATATACAGGGTTACCTGCATTAGCAGATGATTCAGGTATTTGTGCGACGGCTTTAAATGGTGCGCCAGGTGTGCTGTCTGCCCGCTTTGCTGGGGAAGAAAAGTCAGATCAGGCAAATAACCAGAAGTTGGTTCAGGTTTTGGCTGAGCATGAGAATAAGGAAGTTTGGTATGTCTGTTCTTTAGTTTTGGTTCGTAACCCAATGGATCCTCAACCCATTATTGCTGATGGTGTTTGGCAAGGAGAATTTATTGATCAGCCAAAGGGAGACGGAGGATTTGGGTATGACCCACATTTTTTCTTAACAGAATATCGTCAAACTGTCTCAGAGCTCTCTGCGACAATTAAAAATAGATTAAGCCATAGAGGGCAAGCTTTAACCATGCTTATGGATAAAATGGACGTTTTATACGAACGTGCTGGCTTAGCTGTCCCAGAAGATTCTTTTCATGTTACCTGTCCAACCGATATCCGTTTATAAAGCTTCTGGTCATGAGCAAATATTGGCGGCTTTGCCGCCATTATCTTTGTATGTTCATTTTCCATGGTGTATTCAAAAATGCCCTTATTGTGACTTCAACTCTCATGTATTAAAAAAAGACACCTTTGATGAAAAAAGCTATATAGATTATTTATTATTTGATTTAGAAAGTGAGCTGCCTTTTGTTTGGGGGCGCTCTGTTCATACAGTATTTTTGGGAGGAGGAACGCCTAGCTTATTTTCTGCAGATGCAATCAATACGTTGTTAAATGGTATTCGTTCACGTATTAAATTATTACCTGGGGCAGAAATAACCATGGAAGCTAATCCAGGTACTTTTGAACAAGATAAATTTGTAGGATTTAAAGAGGCGGGAGTCAATAGGTTATCAATTGGTGTGCAGAGTTTTCATGATGAGCAATTACAGTATTTAGGTCGTATACATAATGTCAAGGAAGCTAAAAAAGCGGTAACATTGGCAATAGATATATTTGAAAAAGTTAATATTGATTTAATGTATGCGTTACCCAAACAAACCGTTGTCCAAGCTCAGTATGATGTCCAAACAGCAATTGGTTTAGGCGTGAAACATATCAGCGCTTATCATTTAACCATTGAACCGAATACGCCTTTTGCACAATTTCCACCTAAAGATTTACCAGAAGATGATTTATCCTTAGATATAGAAGATATTGTTCACAATGAGTTAGGTAAAGCTGATTTTGAACATTATGAAGTATCGGCCTTCTCAAAAGAGCAAAACTATTGCCAACATAATATAAATTATTGGCAATTTGGTGATTATATTGGCATAGGGGCAGGTGCACATGGTAAGATCAGTTATCCAACGCATATTGAGCGTACTGTCCGATATAAACATCCAAAAGAGTATATTCAGAGTGTGCAAGCAGGTTTATCAAATAAACAAAGAAAAATGATTCAATATGATGATTTGGCTTTTGAATTTATGCTCAATGTGCTGCGTTTGAGTCAAGGAGTGCCTAAATCATTATTTCAGGAGCGAACAGGCTTAAGTTTAGTGGCCATTTTACCTCAATTACAAAAAGCACAAACATTACAATTAATCGAAGCTTCGCCTGATTTATTGAAGCCTACAAAATTAGGGAAGCAATTTTTAAATGACCTTTTAGGTCTGTTTTTAAAGGAGTAATAGATGTCAAAACAAATCATACATACAGACAAAGCCCCTGCTGCTATTGGTGCATATTCACAAGCTGTTAAAGCGGGTAATACTGTTTATGTCTCAGGCCAAATTCCTTTAAACCCAGAAACAATGGAAATTGTTTCTGGTGATTTTGCACAGCAAACACAACAGGTTTTTAAAAATTTACAAGCGGTTTTACAAGCGGCAGGTGGAGATTTTGATAAAGTAGTTAAGGTAAATGCTTTTTTAACAGATTTAAGCCATTTTGCGACGTTTAATGAAGTGATGAGTCAATATTTTTCTTTACCCTATCCAGCACGAGCTGCGATTGGGGTTGCTAGTCTACCAAAAGGTGCTTTAGTTGAAGTAGAGGCTATAATGGTTTTATAAGTTTGTTGTATTTTTTAGAAAGCATAATCCAGATATCATTTGGATTATGCTTTTTTTATGCCTTATGTCGTAAAAATGTTTACAATAGGCACACAGTTTTGATCAACATAAATTAAATTTATCTGCATGTCATTATTAAATGATCCGATATATTAAAGAGGCTAAAAATAAATGAATTCTTTAAATAAAAATTTTTTAGGGCTAATAGTCACTTGTCTTTTTTTTGTAAGCGCTTGTGATCAAAAAGAGACTCCTAAACAAGAAAATCAGGTTAGTTCTTCTACTGTAATTGGTGATCAAGGTAATGTTGTTGTTTCAGAGCCTACAGGGGTGGAGCAACAACAGAACACAATTGGTTCTAAGCAACCAGCTAATTTATCTTCAGCATTGCAACAATTGCAATTAGAAGTAGACAAAATTAAGGCTGAAAATAAATTTCCTCTAAAGTTAGCTAATGATTTAAGTTTGGATAGTGTTGATTTTTATGTTTCACAAACACCAATTATTAAATATGAATATACTTATTTAAATGTTTTGTCTTCTAATGTACAAAATATTGAAAAAGTGAAAGCACAAAAAATAGATATAGCCAGGCAATTATTAAAAAATATGTGTGCAAACCCTCAGTCAGATATATTGAAAAAAGAAGGTGTTTTATTAGAGTATCGATATAAAACCAAAGATCAAAAAGAGCTTATCCACTTTCTTTTAGATTTAAATAAGAGTTGTCCAAAAGGGAAATAAAATATTTTTGAGTAAAAATAATAAATTGATTAGTTTTTTTTATCTGTTTTTATGTTATTGGTAAAATTTTCTTGATAAAAAGAAAGGTTTTGTTATACTAAAAAGCAAGCAGTACAATACAATAAACACACAAATTATCAAGAAAAGGCGGTGAATAATGGGACTACTTGATCAGCTTGGCTCTCTTTTAGGAAAAGACCAAGGCAATTTTACTCAAATTTTACAATGGGCGGAGCAACAAGGTGGTTTGACTGGCCTTTTAGAAAAATTTCGTCAAGGCGGCTTAGAAAATATTGTTCAGTCTTGGATTGGCAATGGCACAAATTTACCTATCTCTGCTGAGCAAATTCAACAGGTTCTTGGTACAGATGCGATTCAAAATCTAGCTTCAAAAATAGGGGTTAATCCTACTGAAGCATCTGAAACATTATCAAAATACTTACCTGATATTGTTCATCAGCTCACACCGGATGGTAATGAGTCAACTTTATCAGAAGCAAAAAATTTATTGGCCAGTGGTTTGGATTTTTTGAAAAACAAAATAGGGTAAGTATGACTTTATAATTAAAAAAGCTGCTGTTTTAGCAGCTTTTTTGTCTTTAATTAACTTTGAATAGTGACAATTTGATGCATAAATTGTTTATCTTGGGCAATATAAAGATTGTTTGAGCGGCATCATGTCTAGATAAATAAGCGTTTTTTGTTAAGTCGGTTCAGAGAGTATTGAATACTGATATGTAGGCTTCCTATTGTTTAAGCCACAAGGGCGAACAATCTTGGGGTTTTTTCCATTTGTTTTTATAAAAGCCACAAAAAACACAATGGTTGATACAAAATGGGATATTAATATAGACCAATGATTGATGGGGTAAAGGTGTATCCAATATATCAGCCCATATGCTTTGCCATTGTTCGGCAGCAATAAATGTATTTCTCCATATAGGTATTAATCGATTGCCTTTGGGTAAAAACATCAGTTACAACATCATTTGGCAGAATAAGATTAATCGCTGAAAAGGGCACGAATATATCTTTTGAAATAATTCTTTTTATTATTATGGAAAAAATATTATTTTTATATATATGATAATTATTTTTGTTTGATGAAAAAAAAATTTAGAACACAAATAGGTGATTGCATAAGTTTTTTTGAAGGAAGAAATTTTTATTGTTTGAAGTGGGTAAGAAAGCATTCGAAAAGGAATGCTTTTTTACAATAAGTTTTTATTGTTTATTGGTTGACATCAACAACAAAACGACCTTTAACTTGACCTGCCATAATATTTTTGGCCTTATCAAAAGATTGAGATAGGGTAATGGTTTGTGCAATATCATCTAATAAAGTTAAATCCAAATGTTCAGCTAAAAATGCCCATGCTTGTAGACGAGCTTGTTTTGGTGCCATGACACTGTCTATACCTGCTAAGGTGATGCCTCTTAGAATAAAAGGTGCCACATTGGCAGGAAAATCTAAGCCTTGTGCCAAACCGCATGCAGTTACGATACCCCCATAATAGGTTTGAGCACAGATATTGGCTAAAGTATGTGAACCACTGACATCAACGGCAGCCACCCATTGTTCTTTTTGTAGCGCTTTACCTGCTTGACTGAATGCTTGTCTATCAATAATGGTTGTGGCACCTAGCCGTTCTAAATAGGCTTTTTCTTGAGCTTTACCTGTGGTTGCAGTAATGTGGTAGCCATTTTTTGCCAATAGTGCAATGGCAATAGAACCTACACCACCTGTTGCGCCTGTGACTAATATAGAGCCATCGTTTGGTTTTACCCCGTGTTGCATGATTTTTAAGACACATAATGCAGCAGTATAACCTGCTGTACCTAAAGCTATTGCTTGCCAAACAGAAATTGGAGCAGGTAAGGGGATCAACCATTCTGATTTTAAGTATGCATATTGAGCCAAACACCCCCAATGAGTTTCACCAACCCCCCAACCATTTAATACCACTTTTTGGCCAATTTGAAACTGGTTATTTTTGCTTTCAACCACTGTTCCGACACCGTCTATTCCTGGAATCATCGGCCATTTTCGAACAACTGGGTTGCTATTGGTTAAGGCTAAGGCGTCTTTGTAATTAAGTGTGGAGTAATCAATTTTTATGAGCGTATCAGCATCTTGTTGCATCAATTCTTGCTGAGAAACTTGAGCGATACTTGCATTAAAAGGAAGGGTTTCACTTTTATTTAATATAATTGCATTAAAATTCATTGTATTAATCCTTAGGTAAAATATCTTCTGCTTGAAATGATTCACCAATGGCAAAAAAAGTACCACCCGCTTGATAGTGGATGGATTTGTCAGTATCTCTTTGTATATGCCAACGATTTTGATCAAATACGTTTGAGTTTGCCCAAGCAGCAGTGACATGTGCAATAAAAAGATCATGTTTTTGCTGATTTTCGTGTTCAAAAATAACCTGGCATTCTAAAACAGCAAGACAATCATTAATAATCGGTGCTTGAATGGTTTGCGCTGGTTGTATGCTTAAATTAAGTAAACTGAATTTATCAATATTTTTACCACAATGACTCCCCGCAGAGAGGGTTTGGTTGGCCAGTTTTTTTGATGGAACATGTAAAGCAAATTGGCCTGATTGTTCAATCAGCTCTCTACTGTATGCCGATTTATCGATCACAACAGCTATTTTAGGAGGAAAAAAATCAATAGGCATCGCCCAAGCTGCACTCATTACATTTTGTTTGCCTTTATCTGCACTGGTAATTAACACCGTTGGGCCATGATTCAGAAGTAAATATGATTTTTCTAAGGGAACAGCTTGATAGTGGCGCATGATTTTTTCCTTGTTGTTAGGAATGATTATATACAGTAATTTTAGGAAAATCTAAGTAATATATTATTTTTAATAAAATGATTGTTATATAAAATCAATACATCCTGGGTGTTTAGAGGAGTTTATTTCTATCGTATTTTTAGATAATAATTTCATCATACATTAATTGATTTATCTAGATATGATTGGTCATTATTTATTAATAATATTTAAATATAATATTTATTTTTGGTTCTGGTTGGAAAAATAAGATCATTATATTTTTTAATATTTTTAAATAAAATAAATATTTATCTGGTTTTATCTCATGGGTGTTGTCTTTTGGTGAATTTTTAATAGTTTTTTTATATTGATTGTTTATTATTTTTTTTGTCGTTTTTTAAGTGTTTGTATTTTATTGATAAAAATTTATATGGTTATTTGTTATATATAATTTGAATTTTATTTTTAAATTATAGGTTCAAAAGTATTTTTTTATTTCATAAAAATATCTTCAATATATAGAAAATATTGTTTTTAAAGGATTATTATTTTTTAATTTTATATGATTTGTATGTAAACAAAATAATTAAACTTTATAATATTATCAAAGTGTTTATTAGGTGTTCATTTAGGTGATGCACCATTGAGGATCGTATTATGAAATTTAAAAAGAACTTGATACAGGCAAATATAGCTTTATTGATCGGATTTGGCGTAAATTATGTTTATGCTGATGCTAATGTCCCATGTGGGGATGGTGCAACAATTATAGGAACAACTGTTTTTGGCGGGGGGTGGAGTCCATCTAATGTTTGTGGTAATAACGTCACTATAGAAACAACTGGGAGTAAAACAATTGGTGGTGGTAATGAGACAAACAATACCAATGGTATTTATTATGCAATGAATGGTAATAACGCGCCTTTTGTATTTGGTAATAACTTACGTGTGACTGTAAAAGGGAGGCATGTTGATGCCGTTAGAACAAATGGCACAAGTGATGCATCTGGCCCCCATATTATTAGTATCGGTAACAATGCTACATTAACTGCAATAGGTACTTCAAGTGATGCTATTAATGTCGCCCAAAGCCCAGGTGGAGGTTCTGGTGCTGGAAAAATTTTATTAGGCACAAATGCTGTAGTCTCATCTGAAGCAGGCACTGCTGTTCGGGTTAACCTTACCTCACAAGCTGGTCGGTATAACTTAGCTTATCTTGCTGAAGATGCAACAATTAGCACCAAGGCAAATGGTAGTAATAATATTGATACTATAGGTTATGCTGTATTTGCAGGCAATCGCGATAATGTATTGACAAATGGTACTGCACAAGGAACAGATGTCGTTGCTGTTATTGGTGTAAGAGCCAATATCTCCACGCAAGGAAGTAATGCTTATGCTGTTTATGCCAATAAAGGTGGCGTTATTCAGTTACAAGGTAGCTCAAATGATGCTTTAGGTGTCACAACGATTACCACCACAGGGCAAGGTGCTGATGCTCTTCGTGCAGAGAAAAAAATTACCGCTAATAATAATTATAATAATTTAGGTGGCACAATTGAATTAACAGGTGATACCACCATTATTGTTGATCAATCTTTAAACAATACTTTTGCTTTACATACCCTTGGAGAAGGTTCTCAAATTGTCTCTCAAGAAACCAATTTTTATACAGGCCTAGACAATAAATTATATGTTGGTACAGGTACGGGAGTAAATAGTGCAGATAAAACAACGACAGTAAAATCAGGGAAATTTTCTATAAAAGGCGATATGTTGGCAGAGTCAGGTTTAATTAACCTGAAAATGAATGATGGCTCTGAGTTTTATGGCAACACCTCCTTATCCCAATATACTTATTCAGATGGGCTGGGTGGTTCGCTTACAGATGCGAAAGGGCAAATTCATTTATCTATTTCTGGTACTAACAGTAAATGGCAAATGAGTAAAAGTTCAGAATTGACTACTTTAGATGTTTCTGGTGCAAAGGTTTATTTAGGTGACCAAACGATACCAATTAATGCATCTAATCAAGTAAATCTAACAATGCAAGACCTTAAAGGCAATAATGGTGAGTTTTTTGTGCGTACGGATATTGTCAGTTCTGACAATACATCACTAGTGAATGTCAGCGATAAAATTATTGTGACAGGTACTTCTTCTGGAAACCATAAAATATTTGTTAATGATCAGTCAACTGGTTCTGCCTCAGGGGATGAGATTGTTCGAGTTGCAGAAATTGCCGATGGGACAGCACAATTTACGCTATCTAATGTTAATGGTTATGTTGATATGGGCGCCTATAAATATGGGTTAGTAGAAGTAGATCCCGCATTAAGTACTGCTGAGAAACATTGGTATTTAAAGGCAGGTTCTTTTCCACCAGTAAACCCTCCTGTTAATCCACCTGTTACTCCCCCTCTAACAGAAACAGCCGACCATTCTATTAATATTTTGAATATTAATTACTTGTTAAGCAATATAGAAAACCAAACATTGCTACAACGCATGGGGGAACTACGTCAATCAGAAGGTTCTGAAGGAGATGTATGGGCGCGAGCCTTTACCGGTAAATTGGATTCTTTTGCGGATAATGTAGCACAAGGCTTTGATTTAGACTATACCGGTATTCAAATAGGTGCGGATAAGCTTTTTATTAGGGAGCAAGGTCATCTTTACTTAGGTGGGATGATCGGTACAACCAAAGCAGATGCCAATTATGATATTGGTGATGGGGATACCAAAAGTTACCATGCTGGGATGTACCTTACCTACAAAGGCAATAATGGCTTTTATATTGACGGTATTGCCAAATATGTTCATATGAAAAACAATTTTACTGCACAAACAGGTGGTGGGTACAAGGTAAAAGGTGGTGGCAATACTTCAGGGTATAGTGTGGGTATTGAAGCGGGCAAACGTTTTTATTTTGATCAACCTCAAACTGGCTGGTATATAGAGCCTCAGGCACAATTGACTTATTCACATCAAGACAGTGCAACAGTTGAAGCGTCTAATGGTTTAAAAACCGATTTAGATGGATTTGACTCAACCATAGGACGTATCAGTGCGATAATTGGCTACACTTTGGTTGAAGGAAATAATCCAATTGATGTGTATTTAAAAACAGGCTATATGAAAGAGTTTGATGGTAAAGCTGGTTATACTTTTAATCAGAGCAAAACAACTTACGCTAGGTATAAACTGAATGGTGATTGGTGGGATAATGGTATTGGTGTGAATACACAAATCAACAAAAATCATAATCTGTATATGGATCTGAATTACTCTGTTGGAAATAAATTTGATAAAGTACAGTTAAATGCTGGTTATCGTTACTCTTTTTAAATCCTTTTAGTTAATCAAAAGCCAGAGCATTTGTTCTGGCTTTTATTTTGTCAAGATTATGTTTATTCTACTAAAAACACGCCACGAGGATTACCCTTATGATCGAGTTTGACCACTTTTAAAATTCCTTTTTTCGCTGGCCCCATTCCAGGAGAGGTAGCTGGCATGCCTGGTAAAGCAATGCCTTTGATATCAGGTTGTTCTTTTAATAATTTTTGAATGGATGCAACAGGTACATGACCTTCTACAACATATTGACCAATTTGCATAGTATGGCAACTAGGTGCTTTGCTGGTACCCAGTTTAACTTGAACTGAACGCATATTGTCGTGATTAATGGTTTTGACATTAAAACCATTTTTTTGCAAATAATCTGCATAGGCTTCACAACAGCCACAAGTAGGGCTTTTATGAATGGTTGCTAAAACAGGTGCAGGTGCTGCAAATAAGGGTTGTGATGTCAAAAAGACTGTAGCAATAATGGTTGAGACAAACAAGCGGCTCATGTATCTTCTCCTGATAAAGAAAAAAGCAAAATAATGGATCATGTTTGCCATTATAATCAGGATAAAATGAATAATTAATGACCTATAAATGACAAATTTGTCATTTAGGTTTTTTTGGAACATAAATCAATCAAATGAAACGTTATGAAAAGCTTGCTGATGAAATCACCAATTTGATTCGTTCTGAGGTATTAAAAATTGGCGATAAAATTCCATCTGTGCGTCAAGCTTGTCAGACTTACCGGGTCAGCCCTTCAACTGTTTTTCAGGCTTATTATTTTTTAGAAAATAAAGGGCTTATTTTGGCTAAGGCTCGCTCTGGTTATTTTGTTCGTGATCATATGATTGATGTGTTGCAAGAGCCTGAGATATTCAGTAAAACCGCACATATTACCGACGTCAACATCAGTGAATTGGTTTTTTCGGTTTTGGATTTATTGCGCCATCCTCAAATTATTCCTTTTGGTTCTGCTTTTCCGAGCCCAGACTTATTTCCTTCAGAACGGTTAAGTAAAAGCATGACAAAAAGTTTAAAGCAATTGTCAACAAAAGCGATTATTAGCAGTATGACCGCAGGAGATCAACATTTACGCAGGCAAATTGCTGTTCGCTATATGAAAAATGCGGTTCCTGTTGATAAAGAAGAGTTGGTGATCACTAATGGTGCAATGGAGGCACTCAATTTATGTTTACAAGCTGTAACTGAACCGAATGATTTAGTGGCCATTGAAGCGCCTGCATTTTATGCGACTTTGCAATCTTTGGAACGTTTAAAACTCAAAGCTGTAGAAATCCCTGTACATCCTCGTGAAGGCATTGATTTAAATGTGTTAGAAGATGTTTTAGAGCGCCTCCCCATTAAAGCATGTTGGTTTATGAGTAATTTACATAATCCAATGGGGGCTTCTATGTCCGAGTCCAAAAAACAGCGTTTATCCGAACTTATTGAAAAATTTCAAATCCCTTTGATTGAAGATGATGTTTATGCAGAGCTTTATTATGATCAGCCTTTGAAACCTGTTAAGAGCTTTGATAAGAAGGGGTTGGTGATGCATTGTGGTTCATTTTCAAAATGCTTGGCACCAGGGTATCGAGTAGGTTGGGTGGCTGGTGGGCGTTATATGCAAAAGATCAACCAGTTGAAGTTAATGAGTTCAATTTCTCCTTCTGTACCTGCACAAGCGGCAATAGCTGATTATTTAGAGTATGGTGGATATGATCGTTATCTGCGTAAGTTACGTTATTTGTTGATGTCTCAACAAGATGCAATGTTAAGTGCTATTTCTCGTTATTTTCCAAAAAATGTGAAAGTGACCAAACCAAATGGCGGTTATTTTTTATGGGTTCAATGTCATGAAAAAGTAGATTCACTCTTACTTTTTAATGATGCATTAGCTCAAGGCATTAGCTTGGTACCTGGACCAATTTTTTCTGCAACCCATCATTTTCGACATTGTTTTCGTTTAAATTATGGTTACCCATGGTCAGAAGATTTTGAACAAGCAATGCAAACACTAGGTCAGTTATTACATCAATATTAAGCGTTTTAATTACATCTGATATGGTTTTATTTTAATTATCTGTATCTGTTATTGTTTTCGTGAGATGGTTTACCCTAATGTTTATTAATAAACAGCTTATTTGGTTGTTTGAATAACGGCAGGAGGAAACAGGGTATGGCGCAATTAGACACAACAGACAATAACACACATATTATTCAATTTTATGAACCACAAAAAAAGATTTACCCAAAAAAAACCAAAGGGCGATACAGCAATATCAGGTTGTTATTGGTCATTCTGACTCAGGCCTTTTTCTTTTTGGTTCCTTGGCTTAATTTAAATAATCGTCAGGCTTTTTTACTCGATATTATGGGGCAAAAGTTCTATATTTTTAATATCATTATTTGGCCTCAGGATTTGCTCTATTTAACGGGTATATTAATTTGTAGTGCTTTGGGCTTGTTTTGGTGGACAGCAATAGCTGGGCGCATATGGTGTGGTTATGCATGCCCTCAAACAGTCTACACACAAATTATGATTTGGTTTGATCGCTTATTCGAAGGAGACAGAGCCCAACAAATAAAATGGGCAAAAGCCCCTTGGGGAGGGCAAAAAATTGTTAGAAAAACCTTAAAATTAACCACTATTGTGTTTTTTTGTTTTTGGGTTGGTTTTACTTTTGTCGGGTTTTTTACGCCAATTCGAACATTATTTCAGAATTTATTGCATTTTAACTTAAGTTTGATGCAAATTGGTTGGTTGGTTTCGTATGGCTTTTTTACATTTTTGTTCGCTTATGCATTACGAGAACAAGTCTGTCGCCATATGTGCCCATATGCCCGTTTTCAAAGTGCAATGTTTGATGTGGACACTTTAATTGTTTCTTATGATGAAAAACGAGGTGAACCAAGAGGCGCACGTAAAAAAGGCAGCGATTTTCAAGCTCAAAATAAAGGCGCGTGTATTGATTGTACTTTGTGTGTTCAGGTTTGCCCTGCGGGAATTGATATTCGTGATGGATTACAGTATGAATGTATTGGTTGTGCCGTATGTATTGATGTTTGTAATGAAGTGATGGATAAAATGAATTATCCAAGAGGACTTATCCGTTACACCACTGAAGCAGCTTTAAAAAATGAATATCATAATGCTCATTTTGTTAAACGGCTTTTAAGGCCAAAAGTCACAGGCTATGGCATGATTTTACTGACGGTACTTGGACTAATGGTTTTTGCTGTGATTAACAGGGTACCTTATAAAGTGGATGTCGTTAAAGATCCTTCTGTTGTTGTGAGAGAAAATAATCAGGGATGGGCCGAAAACACTTATTTGCTTAAGTTTATGAATACATCAGAGCAAGCACAGTCATTTAATATTAAGGTATCTGGGTTTGATCAAATCGGTTTGGAGGGGGCTCCTGATGAGGTTATTGTTCCTTCGGGTCAACATTTTTCTTTGCCTGTACGTGTTGCTACCCCATGGGAGAATGCAACAGCAGGAAAGCATGATATTGTGTTTGAATTTACGACAACAAAAGGTTCTCAACCAATAGTTTTAAAAGAAAAAACCAGTTTTATTGGTGCAGAACCTTTTTGATGTTTTTAATGTTTAGTGGTTGGTTTTAAATTCAGACACCAAAATGATAAACCAACCATTAAGCCGCCAATAATATTACCAATGGTAACAGGAATAAGGTTTTTAACCATAAAATTATGTATGGTTAAATCAGCATATTGCTCAACAGAAATATTGGCTATTTGCCAAAATTCAGGTTGAGCATACGTTTTGATTAAAATCCCCATGGGGATCATAAACATATTGGCAATGCTGTGTTCAAAACCGCCAGCAACAAACATGGCTACGGGCAGCACCATAACAAAAAGCTTGTCAGTTAAAGTCTTTCCTGCCAGCGCCATCCAAGCGGCTAAACAGACCATCAAATTAGCTAATATACCTAGAAAGACAGCTTCTGTAAAAGAGTGGTGCAGTTTATGGGTGCTGATATTGAGGATATTCACTCCCCATTGACCGTTAGCGGACATATGTTGTCCTGCAAACCAAATAATAGCAACAAAAATTAAAGCGCCAATAAAGTTACCAACATAAACAAAGAACCAGTTTTTAAACATGCATGTCCAACTGATCTTTCCTGTGGCTTTTGGTACTGAAGTTAAGATAGTCGAAGTAAATAAATCTACACCGCATATAACGACAAGTGTTAAACCTAATGAAAAGCAGATGCCGCCAACAAGTTTAGCCATACCATAAGGCATGGTTGCAGATCCTGTTGTAACGGTTGTATAAAAGGCAAAAGCAATAGAGATAAAAACACCTGCAATAATAGATGAAACCAAGCAGGAAAAGAGTTTTTTCTGGGCTTTATAACAAAAAGCATTATCCGCTAGCTTTGCTGTATCAACGGGGGAAAGCATTGTCACATTATCTTGTGGGGCAGGTGAGCTCAAAACAATCTCCTTAATCAAATGGTAATTGTATAGTCATGTATAGTTAACTATTCTATTATAAGAAAAAAAGATAAAAGTTGCTTTTTATCAAGAAAATGATTTGATTTGAAAAAAGGAAAAGCATGATATGTATAAAATTGGGTGTAAATTTTTTAAATAGAAGATACTTATGTATTATATATGTTCTTTTGTCATAATAACATAATCTTTTTTTCGTGTTTCATTTAAAGCAAAAATTAAATCACGGATTTGAGTTTTATAGCCTCTGATCCCGACTCTATTATAAAAACAAACAGAGTCATTATCCTGATAATAACGAATTTGGTAGTCCGGTAAATTATTTTGTTTGACAACGGTTTTGATCGAACGTCTAAATTCCCTTAATGATGCAATACTGCCTGTAATGGTATATAAATCACGTAGAGAGACAGAATGTCTGGCTTGGTGTGCACAGCGTTTACAGGCTATCAGATACAATCGCCTTTCTAGAGGTTTTCTGAGGAAAAAATAGTCTTGGTGTATGGCGACTATTCGTTTGGCTAAAATGGCATTAAATAGCCAGTCAGGAAATACAACTTCAATGGCAATCATTTGATTTTTTTCATTTTTTATTTTACGCCAAGAATCTATTAAACAAATGGTTGTGGTGTATTCTTTAGACGGAATGTGAATGGTAATTTGGTTATCATTTAGACGTTGTAGCGATTCAAAAAGTTGCTGATAACAGTTGCCACTTGTGCGTCGATTGGTGGCAATTAAAAAGCTGTGTGCACTAAATTGAATAGCTGGATTTGTTAAGTGAAAAGATTTTGATTTTATTTGATTATAAAGCAAAGTGATCGCATAGTTCCAAATATCCATATCATAAATCCCGACACAGGCATGTTTTTTTGATTCTATTTTAATATTGATATTATGTTGATGCACATTTTGTCTTACTTTTGTTTGTGTCAGTTGCAAGGCAAAAACAGGAATGGAATGTGTGCTGTTTAGCAAATTTTTTGGCAGAGCATTGTTAATGTCTACTGTATAAAAATGACTTTGTCGGTACATTAATGAAGGGGCATTTTTGATCATGGTTCGCTCCGACTTCTTTTTCTCTATTATCGAAGATAGAGTATATTTATTCAGAATAATTACAAATTCATGTTTTTTTTATTGTGTGAATCATTAGTTAAAATATACATGTATATAATTAATTAATCAATTTTCTATTTGCAATCTACTTAAAATTTTATTTTTTTATATTATTTATATTCGTTGTTTTATACATAACATATCGTCATTTCATACACGCAAAATAAATCTTTATTTGTTTGGTATTAACATTGAGATGCTTTATAGACAATGCCTTTACTGTTTTTTTCTTTTGTTTAATAAAACCCATAAATATTTTTAATTAAGGTTTTTTATAAAGGTTAAGATAGTATTTTGCAAAAGAGATTCACTAATAATAAATTTAATTAGCATGTCTATACAGAATTTTTTAATAAGAAATTTTTAAATATCTAAAGATGTGTATAAATTCTCTTAATTTTGGTTTTTTTAAAGAAATAGAAAGGGCTTCATCCATGGAACAAATAACTATTTATCCTGGCAAATTAAATATAGCTCAAATGCGTTCTGCGTATTGTCATCCAATTAAGGTGCAATTAAGTAAAGATGCAGAAGAACGTATTGAACGTAGTGTTAAATGTGTCAATGATGTTATTGAAAACAATAGAGTCGTTTATGGCATTAATACAGGTTTTGGATTGTTGGCCTCAGAGCGTATCAGTAACGATGATTTACAGTTATTGCAACGTTCTATTGTTTTGTCCCATGCCGCTGGTGTTGGTGAGCCTTTGGAAGATAATTTAACCCGTTTAATTATGCTGTTAAAAGTAAACAGCTTATCTCGAGGCTATTCTGGTGCGCGTTTAGAAGTCATCAATACCATTATTAAGTTGATTAATGCAGAAGTTTACCCTGAAATTCCTTGTAAGGGTTCTGTTGGTGCCTCGGGTGACTTAGCTCCATTGGCTCATATGAGTTTGGTATTAATTGGTGAGGGCTTTGCTTATCATCAAGGTAAAAGGGTTACTGGAAAAGAAGCTTTAGAAATTGCAGGGGCAAAACCAGTTGTATTGGCTGCAAAAGAGGGGTTGGCTTTGCTTAACGGTACTCAAGTATCCACAGCTTATGCGTTGAAAGGTTTATTTAAGGCAGAAGAGTTATTTGCTGCTTCAATTGGTTGTGGTGCTTTAACTGTTGAGGCCAGTTTAGGGTCTCGCAGCCCATTTGATCCGCGTATTCAAGAGGCACGTGGGCAACAAGGACAAATTGATGCAGCTGCTTGTTATCGACATGTATTAGGTGCGCAAAGTGAGTTCTCTGTTTCTCATAAAAATTGTTCAAAAGTACAAGATCCTTATTCTTTACGCTGTCAACCACAAGTATTGGGCGCTTGTTTAACCCAAATTAGAAACTCTGCGGCAATTTTAGAGGTAGAAGGTAATGCCGCATCAGATAATCCGCTTATTTTTACTGATAATGGTGACATTATTTCAGGTGGTAACTTCCATGCCGAGCCAGTTGCAATGGCAGCAGATAATCTTGCTTTAGCGATTGCAGAGATGGCTTCTATTTCAGAAAGAAGAATTTCTTTGATGATGGATACCCATTTATCACAATTGCCACCATTCCTAGTTGAAAATGCTGGGGTGAACTCAGGTTTTATGATTGCTCAGGTTACTGCCGCAGCATTGGCCAGTCAAACAAAAACTTTGGCTTTTCCTTCTAGCGTGGATAGTTTACCTACCTCAGCTAATCAGGAAGACCAAGTGTCTATGGCGCCTAATGCAGGTAGACGTCTATGGGAAATGGCTGAAAATGTGCGCAATATCTTAGCCATTGAATGGTTGGCTGCTTGTCAAGGAATGGACTTTAGAAAAAGTTTAAAATCTACTCCTGTTTTAGAAGAGTTAAGAACAACCTTGAGAAGTAAAGTGGCACATTATGATAAAGATCGTTTCTTTGCGCCAGATATTGAGGCTGCAAGCAATCTAATTGAAGAGGGTAGCTTTAATCATATCTTGCCTAAAGAGATCCTACCAAGTCTTTAAATCCGTAAAAGCTGTATTACACAACTAGTAGAAATTTGATTGATGTTTTTCATCAAATAAATTGGGTAGAACACACAAGTTTCTACTAGTGGCTGACTGTGCTTCAAAATTCTATTGGGAGGAATTTCGACATGAGTAACACGCAAGGTAATTTAAAGCAGGGATTGAATCAAAGACATATATTATTTATTGCTCTAGGCTCCGCAATTGGAACAGGGCTTTTTTATGGTTCTGCTAAAGCCATTCAATTAGCAGGGCCTTCAGTTATTTTCGCTTATCTTCTGGCTGGTGCTGCAGTATTTATCGTGATGAGGGCTTTAGGAGAAATGGTTCTTCATAAGCCATTACCTGGGTCTTTTGGTGGATATGCCAGCCATTATATGAATCCTTTAGCAGGTTTTATTACAGGTTGGACTTATATCATTGAAATGGTCTTGGTGTGTATCGCTGATGTGATTGCCTTTTCCATTTATATGGGGCTATGGTTTCCAAATGTTGAGCCTTGGCTTTGGTCTTTAGGCATTACTTTAATCATTGCTGGTTTGAATTTATGTGCCGTTAAAATGTTCGGTGAGTTGGAGTTTTGGCTGTCATTAATTAAAGTGGTGGCTATTTGTGCCATGATTTTAGGCGGGGCGTATATTATTTTCTTCGGTTATAGTTCAGCCACTGTTGATGGACAGATTGTGAACCATGTGGGTACAGGTATTTCTAATTTATGGTCTCATGGTGGGTGGTTTCCAAATGGTATTTCGGGGTTTGTTACCGCTTTTGCTGTGGTAATGTTTGCTTTTGGTGGTATTGAAATTATTGGTTTAACTGCTGCTGAAACACAGGATCCAGAAAAAAATATTCCTCGTGCCATTAACAGTGTGCCTTCTCGGATCTTGATTTTTTATGTAGGTACAATGTTTGTGTTAATGTCTATTTATCCTTGGAATGAAATTACGGGAGAAAGTAGCCCTCTGGTTCAAATATTTGGTAGCCTTGGTATTTCGTCTGCTGCGCATATTTTAAATGTGGTGGTGATTACTGCTGCTGTGTCTGCAATTAACAGTGATTTATTTGGTGCGGCACGTATGATGTATGGTTTATCAAAACATAGACATGCCCCTGATTCTTTTGGTCGAATTTCCAAGTCTGGTGTGCCTGTTGCACCTGTTATTGTTATGTTGGTAATGATGCTTATTGGTGTGGTATTAAATAAGTATTTTCATGAGCAATTATTCTTTATTGTTGCAGCAATGGCAACATTTGCTACAGTATGGGTATGGTTGATGATTTTATTGTCCCACTATTGTATGCGTAAAAAAATGTCGGCTGAAGAAGCTAAAACATTAAAGTTCCCCATTCCTTTATGGCCAGTTGCACCAATTGCAGCAATAGGGTTTTTAATTTTTACCATTATTTTATTGGGTTTTGATAAAAGCACTATCTGGGCATTGGTTTGTGGTATTGTGTGGATTGTATGGTTAACTGTATATTATTTTGTCTTTGTTAAAGGAAAAGAAATACCTTTAACAACTTTGGCAGAAGGTGAAGAATTAGTGCCATTGGAAAAGAACGAAGATACACAAGAGCATAAAGATTAAAAAGTTGTGAACCAGAAAAGACTGATTGAGCCAACGCCAATCAGTCTTTTTGTTTTATATTTTGGACAGTTCAATCACACAACAAAAATGGTTCTGATTTGCTTGAGTAATAAGATCAAATTGTTTGAGTGACTCATTTTGAGTCATAAAAAGAGTCTCATGTTTTCCTAATGTTTCATTAAATTGATTGGTTTTAATCGTCATTGAGTCACAGACAGAAAATATCAAAATAGTTTGTGCTTGGGAGCAAAAGCGTTGGATTTCATTAATATTCAACCATTGGCATCTGGCTCTATATTTTTGTGGTGCATAAATTAAATTAAAATCTGTTACTGGATCTTTTAATAAAGTACATTGTGTTTGGCTGGCGCCATCAAAAGCGAAAGCGGTGAATGGGTATAATTTTTCTTCTGATTGATCATCAATTGCTAAATGAATGCCTTCTCCTTCCAATACGCTAATGACGCGTTGATAGCCTGAAAAATCAGAAAAAGAACCATTTTGATCAACTTGTGCCATAGAAATACGCCAATTGAAAGAGCCCTCTTGGCATTGTGTCGTATCTTTTGCTATTTCATAAGTATAGCCTTTGCCATTCTTCCACAGCATTTTCGTGTAATCTTGTTGTTTCAGTAGAGAATAAATCATGATTACCTCCATTTTTGTTTAAATGTATATACCACTAAAAATAGTAATCTATTTTAATTGAAAAACAAGAATGATCAAGAGGTATGAATGACCTTTATATAAAGTGTATGTATATATTGTTGTCTACATATTCAAATATGTAATAAATGTGTGATTAAAGAAACAATAGGGGCTTTATAAATAAAGTATTGTTTTGAATTTATAGTAAAATTTTTAATTTAAAAACAATATTCGTGCTATTATCGGGCAGTCTGAAATACAATTACAGAAAATATGTCTATGGCCCGTGATCCTCTTATCTCTGCTAATACATTACAACAACAGCAACCTGTTCCTCTTTATTTGCAAATTAAAAGAATGATTATGCAAAAAATCTATTCAGGTGAATGGGGAGCCAACCACAATATTCCATCGGAAAAAGAATTAACCAATATGTTTGATGTCAGTAGAATGACTGTGAATCGTGCCTTAAGGGAATTAACGGCTCAAGGTGTATTGGTTCGGGTACAAGGTGTGGGGACTTTTGTTTCTGAAAATAAAGGTGAGTCGGCGCTGATGTCTGTACGTAATATTGCAGATGAAATTAAATCCTTAAATCATGAGCATAAGGTAGAAGTTATTTTATTGGAAAAATGTTTTGCTACTGCTGAGTTGGCGGCTAGTTTTGACATTATGGCCGGTCAAGTTGTTTTTCATTCTATGATTGTGCATTACGATAATGATGTGCCTGTACAGTTAGAAGATCGTTTTGTTAACAGTATGGTGGCACCAGAGTACTTAAATCAAGATTTTAAAAAACAAACACCGTATACTTATTTAACCGCAGTTGCACCTTTAACCGAGGGTGAGCATATCGTTGAAGCCGTGTTGGCTACGGAAGAAGAGGCTGCATGGTTGCAAATTCTTCAAGTAGAGCCTTGTTTACAAATTAGACGAAAAACTTGGTCTCACCAGTCTATGGTTACCAGCGCACGTTTACTTTACCCTGGTTCTCGTTACCGTTTGGAAGGACATTTTTATTCGTAAAAATATTTCTTTTTTTATTGCTGATAATTGCCCCAAATTACCCTATTTTTTATGCACTAAAAAAGGGGTAATTTTTTTTAAGATCAGTTAGTTATAAAAAAATGATTAAAAATATGCTTATTTTTTAATTTTTTACTTGTATATACATGACTGTATATGGTATAAATGCAGATAATTAGTGTTTTAAACCAGTCGTTTATCATTGCATTTATTAAACATAGTGTTGTTAATAATAGGAGAGTAATCATGGTTGACCAAAATAGATACAGAGATGTTGAGATTCGTGCCCCGCGCGGCAATAAGTTAACGGCAAAAAGCTGGTTAACGGAAGCACCTTTGCGTATGTTAATGAACAATCTTGACCCTGATGTCGCTGAAAATCCTAAAGAGTTAGTTGTTTATGGTGGTATTGGACGTGCAGCCAGAAACTGGGCTTGCTACGATAAAATTGTGGAAACCTTAACCAACTTAGAAAAAGATGAAACCTTATTGGTACAATCAGGTAAGCCTGTTGGTGTGTTTAAAACCCACGAAAATGCACCAAGAGTGTTAATTGCTAACTCAAATCTAGTTCCACATTGGGCAACATGGGAACACTTCAATGAACTTGATGCTAAAGGTCTAGAGATGTACGGTCAAATGACCGCTGGTAGTTGGATTTATATTGGTAGCCAAGGTATTGTCCAAGGTACTTATGAAACTTTTGTTGAAGCAGGTCGCCAGCATTACAATGGTAGCCTTAAAGGCCGTTGGGTATTAACTGCTGGTTTAGGTGGTATGGGTGGTGCTCAGCCATTGGCTGCAACATTAGCGGGTGCTTGTTCTTTGAACATTGAATGTCAACAAGCCAGTATTGATTTTCGTTTACGTACTCGTTACGTTGACGAACAAGCTAAAGATCTTGATGACGCATTAGACCGCATCAAGCGTTATACTGCAGAAGGCAAAGCCATTTCAATTGCATTGTTTGGTAATGCTGCAGAAATTTTACCAGAATTGGTTCGTCGTGGTGTTCGTCCAGATATGGTTACTGACCAAACAAGTGCACATGATCCGTTACATGGTTACTTACCTATTGGTATGACTTGGGAAGAGTATGTTCAAGAAGGTAAAGTAAACCCAGAAAAAATAGTTAAAGCCTCTAAACAGTCTATGGCAAAACATGTACAAGCAATGTTAGATTTCCAAAAAATGGGTGTGCCTACTTTTGATTATGGTAATAACATTCGTCAGATGGCCAAAGAAGAAGGGATAGAAAACGCGTTTGATTTCCCAGGTTTTGTGCCTGCATATATTCGTCCATTATTCTGTCGTGGTATTGGTCCATTCCGTTGGGCTGCTTTATCTGGCGATCCTGAGGATATTTATAAAACAGATGCAAAAGTAAAAGAGTTAATTCCAGATGATGCTCATTTGCACAATTGGTTAGATATGGCTCGTGAGCGTATCAGTTTCCAAGGCTTACCTGCTCGTATTTGCTGGGTTGGTTTAGGTTTGCGTGCTAAATTAGGTTTGGCATTTAATGAAATGGTTCGTTCAGGAGAGTTAAGTGCACCAGTTGTGATTGGTCGTGACCATTTAGATTCTGGTTCAGTCGCCAGTCCAAACCGTGAAACAGAGTCAATGCAAGATGGTTCTGATGCTGTGTCTGATTGGCCATTGTTGAATGCTTTGTTGAATACTGCCGGTGGTGCAACATGGGTTTCTTTACATCACGGTGGTGGTGTAGGCATGGGCTATTCTCAACATTCAGGTGTTGTGATTGTTTGTGATGGCACTGATGAAGCGGCACAAAGAATTGCGCGTGTATTGCATAATGATCCAGCAACAGGTGTGATGCGTCATGCTGATGCAGGTTATGAAATTGCTATTGAGTGTGCCAAAGAAAAAGGCCTAAATTTACCGATGATTCGTTAAATTTAATAATGATAACGCTGCTTGCTTAATAGTGTAGGCAGCTTTTAATAGGGGAAGTGTGGTATTCATTTCTTCCCCTGTTTATAAAATGACTTAGAAGTGAATTTATTTAATAAAATTTTAGCCAGTTTTATTGCATAAATTTAATTTTCAGATGTAAATTAAATGATTCTGACAAGAAACTTAAGGTGAATATATGAGCAAATCCTTTAAGCTACAAGATACTGATACTGTTTGGATTAATGGCGTTCTAGCTACTATGGATAAGGATGTTGACGAACAATATGGTTTATTAAAGGATCATTGTATCGTCACCCGATCAGATAAAATCGCCGCAATTTTACCAAAAGATCAATTAAATACAACTTTATACAGTCATGTTATTGATTTGGAAGGGGCAATTGTTACACCTGGCTTGATTGATTGCCATACTCATTTGGTTTTTGGGGGGAATCGAGCTCAGGAGTGGGAAAAACGTTTAAATGGCATCAGTTACACTGAAATAGCCAAAGAAGGTGGTGGCATTAACTCAACAGTAAGTGCAACCAGAACCGCCGATTTTGGTAGTCTATATCAAGTAAGTTATAAGCGGTTAAGAGCATTGGCTGATGAGGGGGTTACAACTGTTGAAATTAAATCAGGTTATGGTCTTGATTTAGCTAATGAGCGTAAACAGTTAGAAGTCGTTAGGGCTTTGAAAAATACCTGTGAAGTAGATATTTCACCAACTTTGCTTTCTGCACATAGTGTTCCTCCAGAATATAAAGATCATTCTGACGAATACCTTGATGAAATATGTCAAACAATTTTGCCTACGCTTTGGCAAGAGCAATTATTTGAATCTGTTGACGTATTTTGTGAAAATATCGCTTTTAGTCTTGCGCAAACAAAAAAATTATTTAAAACAGCACAAAGTTTGGGTATTCCTGTTAAAGCACATGCAGAGCAATTATCTAATTTAGGTTGTAGCGCTTTGGTTGCTCAGTTTAACGGTTTATCTGTCGATCATATTGAACATTTAGATGAAAGCAGCATTGCCGCTTTAAGTGAAAAGCGCACTATAGCAACTTTACTACCCTGTGCTTTTTACTTTTTAAAAGAAACAAAAGTGCCACCAATTGATTTACTCAGACAGTATAAAGTACCAATGGCCGTTTCAACTGACTTTAATCCTGGAACAAGCCCATTTGCTTCTATTCGTTTAGCCATGAATATGGCGTGTACTCAATTTGGTTTAACGCCAGTGGAAGCTTTAGCTGGTGTCACTCGGAATGCCGCACAAGCGTTAGGACGTGAACACACTCATGGACAGTTAAAAGCTGGCTATCAGGCTAATTTTGCTGTTTGGGATGTTCAAGCTCCGGTTGAAATATTTTATGAGTTAGGGCGTAACCCACTCATTCGAAGAGTATTTAATGGTAAGGTTTCTTGTTTAATGAAATAACACACACCTAGGAGATAGGAAAAATAATATGGCTACCTGGAGCCCTGTTTCAACAAAAATTTGGCGAGGACGAGATGATTCATTAGAAAGCACCGTTGCTCGCCGTTTATTTCAGACCATACAAATTGCGCATACTTTTACTCCTCAGTATTTTAGAAATCAGGTTGCTTTATTGGGGTTTGAGTGTGACGAAGGGGTTAGATTAAATAAAGGACGTCCAGGAGCGAAAGAGGCGCCGGATTTCATTAGAAAAGCTATGGCAAACCTTGCTGCACATTTAGACCACGATAAAATAGTTGATTTGGGTAATTTAGAAGCGGCAGAAAATGGTTTAGAGCATGCACAATCTGTTTTAGCTGAACATATTCGCCAATGTCACCAATGGAATATGAAAACGGTTGTTTTAGGTGGTGGCCATGAAACTGCGTATGGGCATGGTTTAGGGGTATATCATGCTTATCCAAATGCAAAAATAGGCATCATTAATTTTGATGCACATTTGGATATCAGGAAAACTAAGCAAGCATCTTCTGGTACACCATTCAAACAGTTGGCTGATTATTGTATTGAAGCACAACGTCCATTTAATTATATGTGTGTTGGGGCTAATTTGTCGACGAATACACAAGCTCTTTTAGATGTTGCTCAAGAGTTGGATGTACAAATTCTATGGGATACAGAGTGTCAACAGGCAAATTTCCCTAGTGTGGTTGAACGGGTCAACAAGTTTATTGATTCGGTTGATATAGTGTACTTAACCATAGATTTAGATGCGTTACCATCAAATACCATGAGTGCTGTTTCTGCTCCCGCAACTTTGGGGGTTCAGTTTCACTTTTTATTGGCATTGGCTGAAGAAATAAAAAACAGCAAAAAAGTAAGGGCCGTTGATTTCGTTGAATATAATCCAAGCCTTGATACACAAGCTTTATGTGCAAAAGTTGCCGCTAGGTTTGTGTGGCAAATGTGCTTGGGGTGGTGTACTGATTATTCGGAATAATGTAATTTGAATAAATAATGATATTTTAAGAATGAACCAGTTTTTCCTTGTTGTATTTTTTAATTAAATGGTTTTATCGAACTGAAAGGGTGTTCCATCATGGCTAAATTAGTAGAGTGTATTCCCAATTTTAGTGAAGGACGTGATCAAGCAGTTATTGATGCATTAGTTAAAGAAGCAAAAAGCGTTTCTGGCGTGACCTTGTTAGATTACTCATCTGATGCAAGTCACAATCGCAGCGTTTTTACATTAGTCGGTGATCCAGATGGTATTGCAGAAGTAGCTTTTCGCTTGTGCAAATTGGCTAGTGAAAAAATTGATATGACCAAACATTCTGGAGAACACCCTCGTATGGGGGCAACAGATGTGATTCCTTTTGTGCCAGTAAAAGACATCAGTGCAGAAGAGTGTGTGGAAATTTCTAAAAAAGTAGCTGAACGCATTTATAACGAATTGAAAATCCCTAGTTTCTTATATGAAGATTCAGCAAGAAGAGAGTCTCGTCGCAACTTGGCTGCTGTCCGTAAAGGACAATTTGAGGGTATGCCAGAAAAACTACAGCAAGAAGAATGGGCACCTGATTTTGGTGAGCGTAAAATCCATCCAACTGCTGGTATTACTGCTATCGGCGCTAGAATGCCATTAGTTGCCTTTAATATTAATCTAAGCACTTCTGATATCAATATTGCTAATGCTATTGCCAAAACCATTCGTGCATCTAGTGGTGGATTTAAATACTGTAAAGCAATTGGTGTGATGCTAGAAGATAGAAATGTAGCCCAAGTATCAATGAATATGGTCAATTATGAAGGCACACCACTTTATCGTGTGTTTGAAGTGGTTCGAGCAGAAGCTGCACGTTGGGGCGTTCATATCATTGGCAGTGAAGTAATTGGATTAACACCTGCAAAAGCACTGGTTGATTGTGCTGAATACTATTTGAAAATTGAAAACTTCGATTACGCAAAACAAGTCCTTGAAAATCATTTGTTGGGCTAAATTGTATTCCCTCTGTCATACAGAGGGAATAGTCTCATAACAATAGGAGTGGGTGAAATGAGTATTAAAAGTGATATTGAAATTGCACAAGAAGCAAAAATAGAAAATATAAAAAATATTGCAACATCAATTGGTATTGAGGACAAATACATTGAATTGTATGGTAATACCAAAGCAAAAATCAGTTACAACTTACTGAAAGACAAACAAGATACGCCAGATGGTAAATTGATTTTGGTTTCTGCTATTTCTCCAACACCAGCAGGTGAAGGTAAAACCACTACAACAGTAGGTTTGGCTGATGGTTTACGTAAAATTGGTAAAAAATCAATTGTTGCTTTAAGAGAGCCTTCTTTAGGTCCAGTTTTTGGTGTCAAAGGTGGTGCTGCTGGCGGTGGTTATGCGCAAGTTTTACCAATGGAAGACATTAATTTACATTTTACTGGTGACTTTCATGCCATTGGTGCAGCCAATAATCTATTAGCTGCATTGATTGATAATCATATTTTTCAAGGAAACCAATTAGGCATTGATTGCCGTAGAATTACTTGGAAACGTGTTGTTGATATGAATGATCGCCAATTACGTAATATCGTCAATGGTATTGGTGGTCGCGTAAATGGTGTGCCTCGCGAAGATGGTTTTGATATTACTGTTGCATCAGAAGTGATGGCTGTATTTTGCTTAGCCAACGATATTGAAGACTTAAAAGCACGTTTAGCCAAAATTGTTGTGGCTTATACCCGTGAAGAGCATCCAATTACTGTGGGTATGCTAAACGCGCAAGGTGCAATGGCTGCTTTGTTAAAAGACGCGATTAAACCTAATTTAGTGCAAACCTTGGAACAAACACCTGCCTTTATTCATGGTGGCCCTTTTGCCAATATCGCTCATGGTTGTAATTCAATCATTGCTACAAAAATGGCCCTAAAACTAGGTGACTACGCAGTTACCGAAGGTGGATTTGGTGCAGATTTAGGTTTAGAGAAATTAATTGACATTAAATGTCGTATGGCAGGTTTAACACCATCAGCTGTTGTTGTTGTGGCAACTGTTCGAGCTTTGAAACATCATGGTGGAGCAGCCAAAGATAAATTAGGTCAAGAAGATCTGGTTGCTTTAGAAAAAGGCTTACCAAACCTATTGCAACATATCGAAAACATTAAGACTGTGTTTGGTTTGCCTGCTGTTGTGGCGATTAACCGTTTCCCAACAGACTCCGAAGCCGAATTAAAACTGGTTGAAGATAAATGTAAAGAGCTTGGTGTGAATGTTGCTTTATCTGAAGTGTGGAGTAAAGGCGGGGAAGGTGGTATTGAATTGGCCAAAGAAGTTGTGCGTTTGTGTGAAGAGCCAAATAACTTCTCTTATTGTTATGACTTGGATATGTCTTTAGAAGACAAATTAAACGCTATTGTCAAACGTATTTACCGTGGTGATGGTGTAGAGTTTACTGCTGAGGCGAAAAAACAATTGGCTTTGTTCAATAATCTAGGTTTTGATAAGTTACCGATTTGTATGGCAAAAACGCAGTATTCTTTCTCTGATAATCCTGCTTTATTGGGTGCACCTCGTAACTTTAAAATCACCATTAAAAACCTAAAATTATCTGCTGGTGCAGGCTTCATTGTGGCATTAACTGGCGATATTATGACAATGCCTGGTTTACCAAAAATTCCTGCTTCAGAAAGAATTGATGTGGACGCTTTAGGTAATATTTCAGGTTTATTTTAAAGGATAAAGTAATGAAACTTGTTGATTATACATTAAGTGGTTTTACCGATTTATTGGCCTCTGATGCGCCTGCACCAGGTGGTGGTTCTGCTGCTGCGTTAGAAGGAGCAATAGGTATTGCTTTAACAAAAATGGTGGGTTCTTTAACAGTTGGCAAAGCCAAATATGAAGAACATCAAGCATTTGTTGTTCAGCTAATCGAAGAAGCAGAAAAAATCAAAAATGATTTTATTGATGTTATTGACCGAGATACCGAAGCGTTTAATGGCGTAAGTGCGGTTTTCAGTATGCCTAAAGAAACGGATGCAGATAAAGCTAAAAGAAAAGAAGCGATGCAAACAGCGCTTAAAGCTTGTACCAAAACACCTTATGAAATGATGTGTTTTGCTCAAGCCGCTATTGAGCTTACTGCTAAAGCTGTTGATAAAACCAACACCAATGCTGCCAGCGACTTAGGTGTGGCTGCTTTAAGTTTAAAAGCAGCGGTTCAAGGTGCATGGTTAAATATCTTGATTAATATTTCTGGTATTCAGGATCAGGCTTTTGTAGAAGAGTATCGTAAAAATGGTGAAGCTATTTTGGCTAAAGCTTTACCTATGGCTGATCAAATTTATGAAACAGTATTAAAAAGCCTATAAGCTTGTTTTGTTTTTCGTCAGATGCCTGTTATGCAGGCATCTTTTTTTATTTTTGCGTATATCTATTAAAAATAGAGCTTTTGTGCTAGATTTGCAAACCCAAATATTCAATTTGGTATTTTGATATAATATAAATAGTAAATTATGGGGATTATAATGAAATATTTAATTACAGTAATAATGAGTTTTCTTCTATTTACAGGTTGTGCTATGCAGGAGCCTATTTACAATGCTCAAAGTAAAGTACCTGCTGGTTTAACTGTAAAACAAGTAGAAAAAGCAATTTTAGACGCACAACAAAGTAACCGTGGTTGGGTGCTTAAAAAAAGAAGCGATAATTTAATAGAGGGTAAATTGCTTAATAGAGGGTTTTTAGTTACTGTTCGTATTCCTTATTCAGCAACAGACTATCGTATTGAATATGTATCAAGTCAAGGCCTAGATGTTGAAAATGGTAAGATTCATCGCAATTATAATAGATGGATTAATAATTTGGATCATGATATTCAATTCAAATTATTACAAGCTGAAGAGTAATTGTTGTTGATTTTTAATATGATTAAAATGCCTCTAAATGTAGAGGCATTTTTTATACAATAATGCCAAGTTTTTTGATTCTATATTGGAGGCTTTGTCTGCTTAATGCTAATTGTTGGGCAGATTTGCTAATATTAAATCGATTTTGTGTTAATACCCGTTCAATAATATTTTTTTCTACTTGTTCTAAAGCATCATGTAAAGAGGCTTCTGTTAAATCACTCTCAGGTAAACTTTCTAATAAATGGTGATTTTCTACAAGATGATTAATTTTTTGTTGTTTTAAAGTTTGGAATTGTTTGGGTAAATGAATTAATTCTATTCTGTCCCCTTCAATAGTATTGAGGATGTAATCCAATACATTAAATAATTCCCGCACATTTCCAGGCCATTGATATTTTTGGAAGAGCGCTAATACTTTAGGGGAAATATATTTGATGTTTTTAATATAACGCCCAATATTTTTAGAAAGATAAAAATCAATTAATTCATTAATATCGTCCAAACGATTTCGAAGAGGAGGGATCTCAACAGTCACTGTTGATAAACGGAAAAATAAGTCTTTGCGTAAAATATTTTGTTCAATTAAGCCTGTTAGATCCTCATTACAAGAAGAAATAAAGCGTACATTTGTTTGAATGTCTTTGTTGCTCCCTATACGGCGTACTGAACCTTCTTGAATGACCCTTAATAATTTAGATTGCATAGCCAAACTCATTGAGTTTAATTCATCTAAAAATAATGTGCCTCCATCAGCTTCTTCAATTAACCCTGCTTGGTCTACACTGCCCGTAAAGGAGCCTTTGGTTGTCCCGAAGAACATGCTTTCAATTAAAGTTTCTGGTACTGCTGCACAGTTAATGGCCACAAATTTTTTCTTATGACGATCACTGGCTTTATGAATGCTTTGTGCAAAAATTTCTTTGCCTGTACCTGTTTCTCCTACAATTAAAACATTACAGTCTTGCTGAGCCATTTTTTTAGCTAAAGTAACAGATGCCAGTAATTCTTTATTGCTGCCAATAATGTCACTAAAGTGATAACCATTAAATTTACGTGGGTGTAAAGTATTGTTTTTTTCGTTAATGGTTTTCTTGATGTTTTTTAATTCATCTATTTGGTTGCCGATGGTTTCTAGGTCTTGCTCAAAAACAACAGCACCAATTAGATCATTCTCCTCAAAAATAGGGTAAGCAGTATTTATAGAAATAATACCCGTTCCCTTTGTTGATTTAAAATTATCAAAACGATTGGTTACTGGCGCTCGGGTTCTAAGAGTGGTCATGACTGTGCTGATGTCTTCTTCTACATCATATAAATCAAATAAGTGCTTACCTGTTACATTTAAATGATTAGGAATAGCCGATATTTTCCTGCTGGTATTATTAATATAAGTAAGTGAAGCATTTTGATCATAAATTTGAATACCATTTAATATCTTATCTAAAGTGAATTCATATAGACTTTCTTTCTTATTTTCCTTCTTGAGTAATATATAGGATGTTTTATCAGAACAAGAGAGATTTAAATAATCAAAACGCTCTTGCTTCCAAACAAGTATCGGGTGATCTTTGTGGAGTGTAAATTTTGAAATGTGAAAAAAATTTTGATTGATATATGTTAGCCATTCAGCTGCATACAGTTTCTCTAAAGAAGTATTTTCCCAATGAATTGAGTTAATACACTGTTCATTGTCTAGCTCAATCCAAATATCGATTAAAGACATGATGTTTTTCCTTTAAATCTTTAAAAATAGTGCAAAATTTTTTTGCGCAAAAAAATTATAGAAATATTTATTTTTTTTGCGAATAGCAAAATTTTTTTGCATATGAATTTATTTTGTATCGTATACATAAGTCAATATCTTGGCAATATTTTTTTAAATTATTTTTAAAAACAATGATTTTAAAAATAATTTATCATGGTTATAAAAAAAACGTATCTTTGGCATGAAATTTGCTACTAATAGATATAGATTAACTATTCTCTATAAATGGTTAAAGAAACATCAGCCGTTAAATAACACGCACAAGAATGTTGTTGTTTGATTACATAACCAAATGATCGTTAAAACTGCTTAAGACAGTGATCATTTTTCAGGGAGGCTTGTTGTGAATAAAACAAAGAGTGAAAAAGAGGTGGTACTTGGACAGAGGATTGATCTGGAAACATTTATTTCAGTCGCTCGTTTCGGTGCAAAAGTAACGTTCTCACAAGCATACTGTGAGCGAGTGAATCGATCTCGTGCCTTAGTTGAACAATGGGTTGATGAAGGTCGAGTGATGTACGGGATTACAACGGGTTTTGGTGCTTTATGTACAAAAGCAATTTCTAAAGAAGAAACCGCTCGTCTACAAGAAAACATTATCTTATCGCATTCAACATCAGTTGGAGAGCCTTTTACTTGTGAACAAGCTAGAGCAACCATGTTAATGGTTTTACAAAATCTGGGGCAAGGGTTCAGTGGTGTTCGTTTACTGATTTTAGAAAAATACCGTGAATTCCTGAATAAAGGTGTGACTCCTTGGATGCCTCGTGAAGGCTCTGTTGGTTATTTAAGCCCAGAAGCACATATGGCATTGGTTCTAACTGGTATGGGACAAGCATATTTTGAGGGTGTTTTATTACCAGCTCAAGAAGCTTTAAAAAAAGCGCACATTGAGCCAATAGCACTCAGTTCAAAAGAAGGTTTAGCACTTATTTCAGGAACCACTTCAGTAACCGCTTTAGGTGCCTTGGCATTATATGATATGTTACAGGCTGCTAAATCAGCTGATATTATTGGTTCAATGAGCTTAGAAGCTTTAAAAGGCATTATTAAAGCTTTTGATGAAAGAGTTATGTCGATTCGTCCGCATATTCATCAAACTCAGACTGCTGCTAATGTTCGAAATATTTTGTCTGATTCTGAAATTATTCACCATTATAAAGACAGCAGAATACAAGATGCTTTATCTTTGCGTTGTATTCCCCAACTGCATGGTGCTGTTAAAAAAACGCTAAATGACGCTTTAGTGACAATAGAAACAGAAATCAATGCGTGTTGTGATAATCCTATTATTTGGCCTGATGAGCAAAACCCTGATGTGATTTCGGCATGTAATCCAGACTCTGCTTATGTTGGCCTTGCGATGGATTCAGCGTGTATTGCTTCTACCATGTTGGCAAAAATGTCAGAGCGTCGTAATAACCGCTTAATAGATGAAAGCTTATCTGGTTATCCATGTTTTCTTATTAAAGAGCCTGGTCTAAATTCAGGACTCATGATTCCTCAATATACACAAGCTGGGTTACTTAATGATATGCGTATTTTATCAACCCCTGCGACTATTGATGGTACACCTACTTGTGCCAATCAAGAAGACTATGTTGCTATGGGTTATAACGCATCAAAAAAGGCTGTCAGTATTGTTGAAAAATTAGAATATATTCTAGCAATAGAACTATTGTCTGTTTATACAGCGCAAGGATTTTTGGATGCTGATTTAAAACGCAGTAGCGCCACTTTAAATGTGTTTGATGAGTTGACTCAAACCATTCCGCCACTTGAACAAGATGTGTATTTATTTCCATATATTAATTACTTAAAAGACCTCATTCACTCAGGAAGATTAGTTGCTCTAGTAGAAGAAAAAACAGGGCCTCTTCAATAGAGTCTTGCTTTTTTTGATCAGAAAACGTTTTTAATTTTAATGTTTTGGTTTTAATTTTAAATGTACTAAACAGTAGCTTAGAACAAAGGGAGCGGTATTATGTCTGAAAATAACAGTGCTCAACGTAAAGAGGTAAGATGGGGTGTTTTTATTCCATTATTCATTTTTATTTTGGCAGCAGTGCTTATTGGTATTTTCAATAATGCATTACTATTAGAATACTCTAAATCATTTTTTAACTGGTCATTGCAATCTTTTGGATGGTTATATCAATGGATTTCTATGATCGCGCTGGTTGTCGTTTCTGTTTTGGCTTTTTCAAAATATGGTGATATTCGTATTGGTGGTAAAAATGCCAAAGCAAAGTTTTCTTTTGCTAAATGGTTTGGTATGGCTCTAAGTAGCGGTATTGCTACTGGCTTGATTACTTATGGTGTAAATGAACCGATTATTTATTTTGGTAATGTTTATGGGGAGCTTAATACGTTAGGCGTGACACCAGGAGAACATCAAACTGCGATTTGGTCTTTGGCTAGGGTATTTTATAACTGGAGTTTTGTTCCCTATGCTATGTATACTCTTGCAGGTGTTGCTGCAGCTTATATGTACTATAATCGGAAAGAACGTCTTTCAGTTTCTTCTACCTTAAGACCGCTTTTTGGTCGACATATGGATAAAAAGGGGGCTGCCAGTGTCATTGATACCCTAGCTTCTTTAGCCATTATTTTAGGCTTGTCGTCAGGTTTAGGTACTGGCTTGGCTTTGGTTATTACTGGCTTAAAAATGGTTTACGATGTTGATGTAGGTATCCCAACTTGGATTATTTTAGGGGCAGCCACAACATTCGTGTTTACTTTTTCTTCTTATATTGGTTTGGATAAAGGTTTTAAAATTCTGGCTGATATTAAAAGTAAGCTGTTATATGTATTATTAATCTTACTATTTGTGTGCGGTCCTACCATTTACATCTTGCGCACTTCTACTGCAGGTATGGCCGTTTGGTTGGATAATTTCTTCTTATGGGGGCTTGACCCAATTGATATTGGTGGTGAGGCCTTAACTCAATGGTGGACTTTGTTTGATTGGGCTGTGTGGATTGCTTATGCTCCTTTAATGGGTTTATTCCTTGCGATGATTTCTTATGGTAGAACCATTCGTCAGTTTATTATTATTAACTGGATTTTACCTTCCATTTTTGCACTGGTTTGGTTTGGTGTATGGGGTGGAACAGGTTTGAATTTACAAGAAACTGGTGCCGTAGATTTGGTTGGGGTGATTAAAGAAAATGGTGCTGTTGCTGGTCTTTGGACATTCTTGCAAAATTTACCTTTACATTTAGGTGTGGTTATTATCCCTGTTTTATTGGTGTTAAGTTTGTTTGCTTATGCAGTTGCCGCGAACAGTATGACTACAACCATTGCGGGTATGTGTATGAAAAATGTCCCCATTGGAGAAGAAGCTCCAGCATATCAAAGGATTGTTTGGGGGGTGTTAATTGGTTCTATTTCCATTATCATGGGCGCTTTTGGTGGTGGTGCACAAGGTATTGATGGCATTAAATACTTAGCGGCAGCAGGGGGATTTTCTGTCTTGTTTGTCTTTGCTCTTCAGGTTGTATCAATTATTAAAATGTTTTTTGTTGATAAAATTGTGGAGGATGTTGAACCTTAATCCACAGCTTTAAGATATGAGAAAAAGCCAAAAGGAACATTTAGTATTCCTTTTGGCTTTTTAGTTATAAAGGCATTAGCCATTGAATGCGTTTGCTAAGATGATCTTAATAAGAACTCGCAATTATTTCTTGGATCCATTTCGTGCCAAAAGAGCCCGTAGCAGTACACTGATGGTGGTTCCATTGTGTAATAAGGCGCTACTAGCGGGAGATAGATGTCCTAACGCTGCTGCCAACATAATGCCTGTATTGATCCATTCCGTAATTTTAATATTGCTGCTAACCAGTTTCATTGCTTCTAGGGCTAATTGCCTGGCTGTGAGTACTCCTATTAAAGAGTCTTGTAATAAGACTGCATCGGCAGCTTGTTGTGCCAGCTCAGTACTTTTTTGCATAGCAAGCCCAATATCTGCTTGAGTGAGTACGGGGGCATCATTGACACCATCACCAACAAACCAGACTTTTTTCCCTTGAGCTTGTAATTGTTTCACAATGTTTACTTTATCTTCAGGAGAAGCCTGAGCAATTACTTCATCTATGCCAAGAGTATCCCCTAATTCTTTTGCTTTACTGTATTTGTCACCCGTTAATAATACTGTGTGCTTAATGTTTAATTGTTTTAATTGTTTAATAACTTCAAAAGCTTCTTCTCTTATATGGTCTTTTAAGCCAATCATGCCACTTAAGCGGCCATCTAGGCTGATATAAAGTAAATGTCTGGCAGAATACTCATAAGGTTCTATTTGTGCTTCATAAGGGGCAAAGTCAATATCGTGATGTTTTTCTAAAAAGTGCCTACTGCCAATTACCATTGCATGTTCATCAAGTTCACACATTAGGCCATGGGCAATCACATATTCCACTTCTCCATGATCTATATGAGGCAAGTTATGTGTACCTGCAGCTTGCACAATAGCAGCTGCTAAAGGGTGATTACTGTGTTCTTCTACTGAGGCGGCAATGGCCAGTAAGTCTTCTGCCCAAACATGTTCAGAATCAAAACTCACGACATCAGTAACCAACATATCTCCATGGGTTAACGTACCTGTTTTATCAAATACAATAGTGTCAACGTCCGCTAATTGTTCTATGGCATGGCCACCTTTTAATAACAAGCCATTTTGTGCTGCACGGTACATAATTGATTTAAACGCAATTGGTGTGCTTAGTTTTAAAGCACATGAGTAATCAACTAAAAAAACAGATGCCAACCGATTGATGTCTTGAGTTAAAGCAAAAACAGAAGCACCTGCTGCCAGAGTAATCAATACTCGTCGATCAGCCATTTGTTGGGTAACTTGTTGGGTATAACTGCGTTGGCTCAATGAGTCGATAATAAATTGGCGAATATGTGCTGTACTGGATTCAGCGCCTACCTTTTCTGCCTGAACAACAATATTGCCTTCTTGTATGACTGTACCAGAATAAACCCAAGCTCCTTTGCTTCGTCTGACAGGTAGGCTTTCCCCAGTCATTGTTGCTTGGTTGATCAGAGCAAGGCCACTAATGATTGTGCCATCTGCAACAATCATATCTCCTGGACCAAGTATCATAAGGTCATTTTTACGTAGGTCATCAGTATTGATGTAGATTTCTTTATTTTTTCTTTTTATCCAAACTTTAGCTGATTTGGGGTGCATCAACTCAGTAAGTAATTCATCTGAACGTCGAGTTGTTTGTTGTTCCATATACTCACCGAAGGTCAGTAAAGACTGGGTGAGCATGGCTGTACGATAATCTTGCCGAAAAAGAGATAAGCTTAATGCTAAAGCATCCAATACTTCAACGGTAAGTTGTTTGTGTGAGAGTTCAGTAAAGCCTTCTATAATTGTAGGGGCAGTTAATGTCGCAGCAGTTAGAATGGCGATTTTTTTTGGTAAAAATTGCGTTGCAGCCAATCCAATAAGATTCATTAAATTGTCTGCGCCGCAGTATTCTGTTTCATACGCTGTTTGAGTGATATTTTCCCAAATAAGATTACTTAAGGCGTGCTGTAGCTGTTCTATAGATATTGTGTGAATATCATACTCAATGACCACTGAAGCAGCCTCTGGTCTAAGACGTACATTTTTAACACCTGTTAATGCAGCAAGATATAAATGTAACCCGCCAGCGGCGTGCTTATATTGTTTTAAATCAGGCACACGAAAACGTACACGTCCTGGAATTTGGTGTATGACAGAAACAGCCATCAAAATACCTTATTTTTTACGATAAAAATCAAGTTCCGCTTGTGCATCAGCTAAACGTTCTTTTAATTCTTCCACTTCACCACGTACAGAACCCCACATATTTTGTGCAGTTGAGCCGATGTTTTGTCGCACAGCTTTATTTGATAATAAATAAGCAACCGCCGCACCAGCAATAATCCCTGTAATTAAATGGCTGCGGTTATTGGCATTTTGATAAGCGGTTTGCTGTGGCTGATTTGGTGCCTGTGGGTAAGGAGGATAATAATAAGGATAAGGTGGGTATGCATTATTTTGGTTGCTCATTTTTGTTTCCTTTAATTGAATCAATTAAATATAAGCCCGCAGCAGCAGTACTTAATACAGTTAGCATGGTTAAAACAGGGCGTCCTGCTGTCGCATTGGCAACATACATTGCTGCTCCACTGACTACTCCTGCTTTTGCTGCGTCTTTAACGACTTTACACGTCGTTTCTTGAATGCTTTGTTCACCTTGTTGTTGGCGTTTCCAGTTTTCTACACCAGAAGCAATACCGCCAACCAAGGCTCCTGCAATCATGGCTCTGTTGTGTACTTTCAGTTGTGTACCGTTGTTACTCATGATGTTTTATTCCTCAGTTTTTGTTGTTGCAGTTTTAGTTGTCCGTGTTGTTCTTTTTGTTGCTGCTGTTTTTCTGGTTGTTTTAGCTGGTGTAGCTGATTTGGTGGCTACTTTTTTGGGTGCCGCTTGTTTTGCTTCTTTGTGCTCAGTAACTGATTGCTGAAAACCCTCTTTACCTGCTTTTAATGTGTCTCGAAAAATTTCACTGGAAGTTGTCACGGTTTCTTTTGCTGTATCTGCTGTATTAACTGCTGCATCTTTTACTTTAACACCAGCTGTTTTAAGTATGTCGCCTGCATTGAAAAACAAATTTAAGAAAGTTTGGCGTACATTTTCATTGCTTAAAATCAGCGCAGCTGCGGCACCAATCATCGCGCCTTTCCAAAATTCTTTATCGTCCACACCAATTGTACTGATGATATTTTTTAATAGGCCAGATTGCTCACCCATTAAATTATCAACCATCCCTTGTGCTTGTGCTGTGATATCAAATTGAGGAGCAGTCGCTTGTTGTTGAGGAGGGTTTTGTTGCGGCATCTGCATATTATTTGGTGGGTATGGATAAGGCCAAACTGGAGGCCAGCCATAACCTTGCATTTGTTGTTGCATATGCGGTGGGTATGGGTAACCAAAGGGCGGCATACCTTGAAAAGGGATATTTTGTTGTTCATTCTGATTATCGTGACTCATATTTATCTCTCTTTCTGATCAATGTAGGGTTCTACTAAAGACAGTAATGATGTTAGGGCTACTTGTGCCTGTTGAGTATTACTATTAAACAATTGTTCCAATAAATCGGGTGGAATGACCTGACTATCATATTCAATTAATAAGCTGCCTGTTGTTTGGTTTAGCTGGTAGCCATATAACGGTCCACTTTCCGAGCAATACTGATCAATTTGCGACAACTTGCCCTTGCTCAAAAAAGCCATTAACTTTTGATTAAATTTTAGACGAATTCGCCCAGGAATATGGTGTGCTAGATGTAAAGTGTTTTGTAATTGGTGTGACCAATGAGCAATATCTATGGCCATTATTATTCTCGTTGCATGGTTAATATAATGTTTGAAATATACACTATATTATATGAACGATACAAATTTTTATGCTTTTAAGTTGTACTAAATCAAATTGAATTTATACCAGAAAAGATAGGGGTATTATGCTTATAAATTTATTTAAGAAATACTGGACAAAATGCAAATATAAATGTAAATTGTTATCATTATCGATTCGTTTGTTAAATGAAAGGTGTGAAGCCAAAATGGTTCCTTATCTACATCATACTCAAGGTCGAATTCGTATTCGTTCAGAGTTTATTCAAAAAAACCCAGTTTTGATTAAACAACATATTCAATATATTAGTAAATTAAAGGGCATTCGTGAAGTGCTACACCGTCAGCGTTGTGGTTCGGTAACCATTTTATTTGATCACCACCAAGTAAAAGACAGTCATTTGCTTAAGAAAACAGAACAATTTGGCTGGATTAATGCAGATAAACAGCCTGATACCATTAATCAAACTATACAAAATGGTGCTAAAAAAGCAATCAAAGGGATTGTTTTAGGATCTGTAAAGCGCAGTTTTGGCGCGCCAGTTGCAATGGTTGTAGCAGCGGCAATGGGTAAGTGATTTATTCGATTTTTCATTGGATTTAAATAAAGGCTAAAGTTGATTCTTTAGCCTTTATTTTTAAGCATAAAATGAGTTGCTGAGTATTGTGTGATTATTTGAGTAAATTATTTAATCTTTCGATAGCCGCTTGAATACTGGAAAATACCTCGGCAGCAGAAGCATTTTCATACATATATGCTGTGGCTGTGACTAAGCGATATTTGGTATCAATATGGCATTGATTAATCGGTTTTTCAATATGTTCTACGCCCCAATTGTTTAAGATATTTAAAAAATCCATACTTTGAGCACGAGTGCCAAAAGTAATTTGTTGCCCAGTTTGGCCAAATTCTTTAACTGCCATAGCCAATAATAATGGTGCAGCACAGACACCAACAATAGGTTTTTTCTGTACCAGAGCTTCTTTTAGTACTTTCGCAATGTCAGGTAGCAAACGAGCATTGATGCCTTTAGTGAAAAAATCTGTAAAATTTTTCACTGTACCAAAGCCACCAGCTAAAACGATTGCTTCATATTTTGTTGTATAGAGTTTTGCCAACGATTCTATTCTTCCACGAGCAAGACGAGCAGATTCAACTAAAATAGTGCGTTCATCAGATTTGTGGTATCTGTTGTCGGTGATTAATGGTGCCCGCTTGAGGTCTATCTGGTGCAAAAAAACAGGAGAAAATCCTTTTTGTTGTAAAACGATGTTTAGGCCAAACGCTTCAGTAATTTCAGTACCATCTAAAAAGCCACAACCAGATAATATTAAAGCTATTTTTTATTGTTTACCATCTATTTCTCCAATAATTGTATATGAATTCATCAAGCCTTAACTGAGGAAAAAATTATACTGTAAAGTAAGTTGGATATCAGAAAAATATCTTTTTGTTGGATAAATTGATAATTTTTTTGTTTTGAATATTTGTTTTTTATTTTAAATCATATCGTTTTCCTTTTTTTTAAAAAATGTTGTTGACTTAATATAACTACATATATATATTTATAGTCATGAAAAAAGAATACTCATTAAACCTACCTAATCACTGGGAAGATACTGCCTTAATATTTGAGGCAATAGGTTCTCCCATTCGTCAACGTATCTTATTGATTTTTGAAAAGGATGAAGAATTAACCATAAAAGAGATTGCATCGTTATTTTCTATTAGTAGAACGTCTATTGTATTTCATTTGAATATATTGGAAAAAGCAGGCATTTTACAAAAACGCTCATTTGGTAGAGAAGCACTCTATAAATTAAATGCACAGCCATTGGCAGGGGCATTGGCGTTAGTGCTTCAATATATTAAAGAAGAAATAGAATAATTTTAATAAACATATTTAATGTAAACATATTGCTGATGTTATAGGCAAATTATTGATGAGATAAATGTTATGGTATTTACAACTCAAGAAAAAAAACCTATTTTTCAGGAGGAGTCGTGTCGTTCTTCGTCCTTTCTTCCTTTGAAAATTATTTCAACAGGGGTCTCTGTGCCAGAGAATAAAATATATTCAGCGCAACTAGATCAGCAACTAAATAAAAAAACAGGTTATACCGAAAAACGCTCAGGTATTCAGTATCGTTATCATTCAGACAATCAGGCATCACAAGCGCAGTTAGGAATAAAAGCATTGAATCATGCTTTGGCGCGAAACAAGATTGAACCTGAGTCGATTGATTTATTGATTTCTGCTTGCGCTATTCCTGTTCAGGTATTGCCTTATAATGCTGCACATTTATTACAGTTAAGTTGTTTACCTAAGGGCACCGCCAGCTTGGATGTGAATGTCAGCTGTGTCAGTTTTATTGCTGCTTTACATTTGGCTGCATGTTTGCTTAATTATGGTGGATATAAACGTATTGCCATTGTTTCTGCTGATTTGCCTTCTCGTGGGCTTGATTGGCAAGATGAAGAGTCATCCATTATTTTTGGTGATGGTGCTGCTTGTGCCATTGTTGAAAAAGGCGGTGGGCAAAGCGGAGTTCTTTCTTATTTATCAGAAACTTATACAGAAGGAATTGATTTATGTGAAGTTCGTGCAGGTGGTACACGTTGTAATCCACGTTCTGGTATGTCTGATGGTGATTTTTTATTTCGAATGAATGGAAAACCATTATTTAAATTAGCATCCTCTTTAATTGAGCCCTATTTAGAACGGTTATTAAAAGCCAGCGGCTTAGCTTTATCTGATATTGCTACAGTTGTGCCACATCAGGCTAGTCATTTATCTTTAGAACATATGCGTAAAAGGCTAGGGGTCACGTCAGAGGCATTAATTGATATTTACCGTTTTCGTGGCAATCAAGTATCGGCTTCTATTCCAACCGCTTTACATGAGGCTGTTGTGACAGGGCGTTTTCAACCTGAAAAACCAGTTATGCTTATTGGTACAGCTGCAGGTTTAGCATTTGCTGGTATGGTGTTGTTACCATGAAATTTCTTGTTACTGGTGCAACAAGTGGCTTAGGGCGAAATGCGGTGCAATGGCTGCTGGAAAATGGCCATCAGGTAAATGCAACAGGGCGAGATATGCAGGTAGGATCAGAGCTTGTTCTTTTAGGCGCACAATTTACTGCTCTTGATCTGGTTACAGCAACTGATGAGGATTATCGTCAATTAATGGTCGGTTGTGATGCTGTTTGGCATTGTGCTGCCTTCTCCTCTCCTTGGGGGAGTAAAAAAGCTTTTTATGAGGCAAATGTACTTGTTAGTGTGAAACTGGCGACTATTACTGGAAAAATGGATATAAAGCGGTTCGTTCATATTTCTACCCCCTCAATTTATTTTGATTTTCAATCACATTCAAATATTACAGAAGATTATTTGGCCTCTGCATTTGCCAATGAATATGCAAAAACCAAATATCAAGCAGAACTGGATATTTTAAAACAATCAAAAATATATCCAAATACGGTTTATATCATTTTACGCCCAAGAGGGTTATTTGGCCCTTATGATCGGGTGATTGTGCCCAGAATTTTAGCTCAAATTGAACGGACAAAAGGCATATTGCCGTTGCCTGGTGGTGGTTTGGCTTGTGTTGATCTGACTTTTGTTTTGAATGTGGTTCATGCCATGTATTTAGCAACCGTGAATAAAGAACTGGTATCAGGAGAGGCATTTAATATTAGCAATCATCAGCCTGTTCAGTTGGTGCAGGTTTTGGCGCAATTATTAAAAGAAGAACTGGGCATCAATTATAAAGTGCGTAAATTGCCTTATGTCATGCTTTATATTGTTGCCAATGTTTTGGAAAAGATCGCAAAGGTAACTGGAAAAGAACCAGCTTTAACCCGTTACAGTATAGGCGCGCTTTATTTTGATATGACGCTTAGTCAACATAAAGCGAGTACTGTCTTAGGATACCAGCCACAATACACCTTAGAAGAAGGTATTGTGTTGACTGCAAAGTGGCTAAAAGAGCAAGGTATGAAGCACAATGGCTAAGATAACAACCTTTGAAATTGGTTATTGTACGCATATGGGGTGTATTGTACAAAAAGGGGCTGGTTTTCGTGTATGTAAATTTCCTTCTCGGGCATGGTTATTAGAAGTGGGAGAAAACCGTTGGTTGTGGGATACAGGTTATGCTAACTATTTTAACCTTTATACACAATCTGGTTTGTTTGCTTTATACCGTAAAGTGACGCCTGTTTATTTAAATGAGGGCGAGTCTTTACTGGCTCAATTGGTTAATCATGGCGTTGATTTAGCCAGTATTAAAGGGGTGATTCTTTCTCATTTTCATGCTGATCATATTGCAGGTTTAAAAGATTTTTCAAACACTCCTTTTATTTGTTGTGGTAACGGTTGGCAAAAAATACGTCATTTAAGAGGGATTGCTGCATTAAAACAAGCTTTTATTCCTGAGTTGATTCCTGCTGACTTCGAACAAAGATTATCCTATATGGAGCAATTTACGCAATGTGCCTTACCAGAAGAGCTGGCACCGTTTGATACAGGTTATATTTTACCTGACAGTAAAGATCAGATTATTTTGGTTTCCCTTCCTGGTCATGCTGTTGGTCATATTGGTGCTTTTGTTTTAACTGATGACGGTTGGGTTTTGATTGCCAGCGATGCGGCATGGTCAACAGCTAATTATCAGGCACTCAAAAAACCTTCAAAACTCACCCATTTTATTATGGATAGCTCAGTTGATTATCATCAAACACTAAGTCGTTTAAATCAGCTTTATTTAAATAAACATGTGGATATTCGTTTAAGCCATGAGGGAGACTTATGAGCATATTCAATACAATCTGGCATTATTGGCGGACCAAACAATTACAGTTTTCCTCGCGTGAGGCTTTAGAACAATACCAAATAAAAAAACTAGATGATTTTAAGCAGTATATTGTGAAACATAGCCCTTATTTTCGCCAGTTTCAGCATTTGCCAATCAGTCAATGGCCAATCATGAATAAAGCCAGCATGATGGATCATTTTGATCAAATGAATACAAAAGGTTTATGTAAAAAAACCTTATTAGCATGTGCACAAAAGAGCGAACGCTCTCGTGATTTTAGCCCAAAAGTTGGTCAATATAGTGTTGGTTTGTCTTCTGGAACGTCTGGGCAAAGAGGGCTGTTTGTTGTCAGTCCAAAAGAGCAGCACATATGGGCCGGAGGTGTTTTAGCCAAAATGTTGCCACAAGGTTTGTTTGCTGGAGAGCGAGTGGCACTTTTTTTAAGAGCAGATAATAATTTATATCATAGCGTGAATAATCGCTGGCTAAGTCTGTCATTTTTTGATTTGTTGGCTAATTTCTCGGATCAATTAAGTCAATTAGAGACTTATCAACCAACCATTATTGTGGCACCCGCACAGGTTTTAAGGGCATTAGCATTGGCAAAATTACATGGTGAACTTCGTATTAAACCGAAGAAGGTTATTTCTGCGGCTGAAACAATGGAAGCACATGATAAGGCTTTGTTACAACGGGTTTTTAGTGAAGTCTCTGAAGTTTATCAAGCCACAGAAGGGTTTATTGCGGCAACTTGTACACATGGCACTTTACATTTAAATGAAGAGTTTATACATGTTGAACCGCAATGGTTGGATAAAGAGCGTTTTATGCCGATTATTACTGATTTTACTCGGACAACTCAGCCTATTATTCGTTATCGTTTAGATGATGTTTTGGTTCAAAAAAATTCGCCTTGTCCTTGTGGTTCAAAGACAAGAGCCATTGCCTATATTGAAGGGAGACATGATGACCAATTGTTATTGGATACTCCCAATGGGCAAAAGCAAATCATCATTTTCGCTGATCCTTGCAGCAGAATCATTGCCAATTCATTACCGCTAAGCAGTGATTATCGTTTAGTGCAAAATAAACAGACTTTACAATTAATTGCAACTTGTTCTGAGGAATGGTTAGAGAACTGCCAGCAACAATTATGTGCTTATTTTAAGGAGCAAGGGGCAGATGTTTCCTCATTACATTGGGTGCTAGAAAGCGTTTTGGAGATTGATCAGCCATTCTTACAAAAAAGGCGTCGTATTACTCGTCAGTCATTTTAAGGAGGTATTTGAATAATGAATAATTTAACTATTCCCATTATTTTTATGTTATGTACAGTAATGGCTGAAGTTTTTTTTATAAAATTTTATAAAAAACAAAGGATTGATTGGCAGGATGTTATGTTTAACTTAAATTCAGGTCATATGATGCTCTGGCTTTTTAGAGGATTAGAGGTTGTTTGTTATCATTATGTGTTGGCGCACTTTAGTTTTGGTTTGTTTGACTCATGGCCAATTGTATTCGTTTGGTTATTTGCGTTAATTGCGTGGGATTTTGGTTTTTATTGGTTGCATCGTTTACATCATCGTTTGCGTTTTTTTTGGGCGGTGCATATTGTCCATCACCAAGGTGAACATTTTAATCTTTCTTTGGCTGTTCGTAATTCATGGTATTCCTCGTTGACATCCATTCCTTTTTTCCTACTGTTGGCATTAGCTGGTTTGCCCACTCATATTTTTGTAATGGTTTCTATCTTTCATTATTCAATTCAATTTTTTAACCATAATGTTATTACACCAAAATTGGGTTTTTTAGAAAAAATATTGGTGACGCCATCACATCATCGGGTTCATCATGTCAAGGACCAGTATTATTCAAATCGTAATTATGGTGGATCCTTTATTATTTGGGATAAATTGTTTGGTACATTTGAAGCAGAATTACCTAAAAAAGAATTTAGTTATGGATCATATAATATGATGCCAACAGCGAACCCTTTTTGGGCCAGTAACGTACCTTTTATTGAATACTTTAAATTCCCCTTTTTGCCCAATCAATCAACCCGATCCTATTCGTGCTCCAATTTTATCATTACCAGTGGCACCTTAATTTTGTTTGCATTGGTTATTGGCTACATTTTTATCTATGGTTATGGATACAGTAGTGGTATTTCAATCAACCAGCTCTCTCTTTTTGGTTTATTGGTATTGGGTAGTATTGCCTTAGGGGGAATTTGTGAAGGCAAAAAATGGGCAAAGGTCTTATGGTTGATGGTTAGTGTCGCATTTCCATTATTATTTATTGTTTGTTGGCATTGGTATCACTGGTTTTGGATAAGCTCAACAGTTTTGATTGCTTTACATGGAATTGCTTTTTTTATTGGACTAGGACGCATGGGTGTACAGGAAATTAAAGTGTGAATTGTCCTGTTAAGTGGTTAAATAAAATGAGTCAAACACGATACAAGGGATAAAAATGCATATATTGATTTTAGGCGCCCGTGCCCCTGCTTGTTTAGAGTATGCCAGAGCATTTAAGCAAAGCCAATGGCACGTTACTGTGGCAGACAGTTTACAGAGACCACTTACTCGCTATTCTGCTGCAATTGATCATTTTTTGTATCTTCCTGCACCAAGGTATAAGTTACAAGAGTGGACTGATACGCTGATTCATTATATCCAAACGAATAAAGTTGATTTGGTTTTGCCTATGTGTGAAGAAGTTTTTTATTTGTCTTATCAAAAACCTTTATTGGCAAAATATACTCAAGTATTGGTCGATGAATTTGAGTTGATGCGTGTTTTACATCATAAAGGTTTATTTGCCCAATTGGTTGAAAGTTGGCCAATAAAAGCCCCAGAAACATTTATTTTATCTGATCAGACAAAATTAGGATTGTATAAAGAGCAATCGGAGCATTTTGTCTTTAAACCGGCTTTTTCACGCTTTGCCAGTTTAACTTTGGTTTGCCCAAAAGCAAAGTTATTGGACCAGATACGTATTGAAGCCTTCAACCCATGTATTGTGCAAAAATTTATAAAAGGTACGGAATACTGTAGTTATAGTATATTACATCAGGGTAAAGTAACTGCCCATAGTTGCTATCAACCAACATACCGAGCTGGTAAGGGGGCAGGGCTTTATTTTGTTCCACAAAATATTAAAGCTATTTTAGACTTTGTGATGTATTTTGGACGGAAAACAAGATTCACTGGGCAAGTTGCCTTTGATTTTATTGAAGATGAAACAGGGGATTTTTTTGTTATTGAGTGTAACCCAAGAGGAAGCAGTGGGGTGCATTTGTTTTTTAACCAACATCAAGCTTTGGTTAATGCGCTTACCCATCACAGTAACGCCTTATTAACACCTAATCATCAACAGGCACTTGCTTCTAAATTTGCTATGGTAGCGGTAGGTTTACCCAAATCATTAAAAAAATTCAGACAATGGAAAATAGATTTTCATATGGCTAAAGATATTGTTTTTGATCCTGAAGATCCTAAGCCTAGTTTGAATCAATATAAAAGTACCTATGAAGCATTATGTTTAGCATTAAAATACAAAAAATCACTATGGCAAGCCATTACCGAAGATATCGAGTGGAATGGAGAGTTTCTTGTTTAGTGGGCAGGGCAATACTTTTTATATGTAATTTTTTCTTGAGATACAGTTGTTTTTGAATTTATTTATCATTTTGTTGCTAGATGAATCAGGTTTTTTTATTATATAATATAAATGAAATTTCTCTTATTTTATAATAATAATTATAAAGTTTTTAATAATATTCTAAGTTGTATATTTTTATGTAGTAAATGATAAAAACTGACTACAAAGGAAAATTATGAGACTGAAAATTTATGACTATATTATCAATCAGCCGTTTATGAAGAGCGGAGAGGGCTTTAATGAACAGTTCTATCAAGAAGTTGCTGAGCTTGATGAACAGGCGCTTGAACGGTTAAAGTTTGAATTGGGTAAATTGGTTGAAGAAGGGCTAATTTATCTAGATGAAGACAATAAATATAAATTGACTAAAAAAGGCTGCGATTATTTTTTTAAAAAATTTGTATAGCCCCCTTGAGCTGACTAAAGAAAAAGATATGCAGTCTTTATGATTTTTTATGGGATAATAAAAGCTGCATCTTTAGTGTGATCAGTAGGTATACATTTTAGAGCGAATGTTGTTTCAATAGTTTTTTTATGTCGATTTTTGCTTGAGTAAAATATTGGTCATCAGGATTCACTTGTAAAATAAAATTAATTTTCCCTTGTATGGCATACAGAAAACGGATAATTCCTTGCTGACCTAAGGGTAGGTACTGCGTATCTTTAATTCGTTTTAAATGGGACAGTACGCCAAATTTTAAACAATAATATATTGTTTGTCTTAAGTTTTTTCTATATTGTAAGCAAACTTGGGGTTTTTGATTAACTGTAATTCCTGTGACGATTTGTTTGTGATGTGTTGTGATTAATTTTGTTTTTTTCTCATTTAAGTTAAATCCTATTGCTTGTAAATAATTTTGCACTTTATTTTTGACTTCTTTTTGATTAAATTCTCCTGAAAAAATCATATCGTCGCAATATCTTGTGTAAATGATTTCTTTTTCTTTACACCATTTTCCCATGTATTCATCAAAGGGACGCATAATTAAATTGGATATTGTGGCTGAAGTGGGTGCACCTTGGGGTAAATAATCTTTATAACAGCATAGATGGGTTAATAAAGATCGAACAGCAGGGGGGAAGCTTCTGTTTGGAAAAGCATACTGGTAAACCATTGGAAAAATGATGGTACCAAAAAAATTTTCAATATCTAATTTTAAAATTTGTGGTTGCTGGATATGTGCTTGAGCATTGGTTAAAATTGTTGCACCTTTATGATATGCCATTGCATAGGTAGAAATAGGCAGGCTGTTTAAAATATGATGCAATATGTTTCTTTGAATGTTTTTTAATAGTTGGTCTGGAACGTGAAGTTGGCGCAATGTTCCATCTCTTTTAGGTATGCTGATTGGTAAATAATGATCTTGTATATGGTTACTGAGCGTATAAAGACAGGTAATTTGTTTTTCTTTTGACCATTTTGTTTGACCAAATAATTGAAAAGAAATAAGTAATTCTTTGCAATGTTCAGTAGTGCAATATTTCCATAGGTTTTTTGTATTCGAAGACACACTGTTTTCCCTTATGGTTTGGCAAAAAGAAAATGGGGCAATACTATAAAATGATTCTGTAATAGGTGTAGATGTAGTAAAGCCTTAGGCTTAAGGCGATCGCACATGAGAATGTGCGGTACTACATTGTAAGCTATTACAGTCAGCAAGCAAGGCTTGCATTCTCAAGGTAACAATTATCCAATAACGACTCGCTATTAGACCAGATAAATAAAATCGATCTGGATAAGCTATTGCCCCAGCAAAATTTTACGGTTATCTGTAAAACAGGTCAATCAATTAGGTTGATTATTCATTAAATAAATTCCATTGATGATGCTATTAATGTTTTGCATGGGAGAAGAAAACATCAATAGGCTTATTGGGGTAATTTATTGTTTTTTCTTATTCAGTTGGCTTTAAAAGAGTTTTTATATCTTTAGGGGCGATTGTTCATTTTTATAAATTGTAAAATTTAATACTTTTTATTATATAGTCATTTTTTATCAAAAAAGCAACAATATTCATTTTTATTAATTTTTTCCTTTTTGTTATTGAAAAACATAAATATTTATTCAGTTTTCTATTCTTATTTTTTAAAATTATTTATATTGAATTGTATTTTTTTGTTAAATTTTATTTAAAATAATTTTTATATGTTAAAATTTTAACAAAATGATAAATAATTATTTAATATGAATTTTTATGTAAATTTAATTATTTTAAATGAAAATATTTAAAGGCTATATTGCATGATAGAAAAAAAACTGAATAGAAATCGAAATAATCTACAAAAACCATTTAAGCAAAAATATTTAAATGGTATGTTATCCATTTTGCTTGTGTCTGGTGTCGCACAAGCTGCTCCTTCGTTCTTTACAACAACGGATATAGGATCTCTAATAGAAGGAAATTCTATTGATATTCGTGTGTCTGCGAATGGGACGGTTGCAGTGATTAGGGCTGAAAATGGCGCAGTTTTTAAATATACTGATTCAGGGGTAGTTGATTTAGGCCATTTAGGTGGGGTTTATACTTCTGTCTCTGCTGTATCAGCAGATGGTGCTGTTATTGTTGGCCAATCGACTGATTCTTCAAGGAATAGCCATGCATTTAAGTATACAGATTCGGCAGGTATGGTTGATTTGGGTACTTTAGGTGGCGAACATTCATCTGCTAATGCTGTCTCGGCTAATGGTTTAACTACTGTTGGGTATGCACAAACACTATCAGGTAATTCGCATGCTTATAAGCATACAGATGCAACGGGTATGGTTGATTTGGGCCATTTGGGTGGGGATGTGTCTAATGCCATTTCTGTATCAGCGGATGGCTCCGTTATTGCAGGCAAATCATATAATAGCCAAAACCAATACCATGCGTTTAAACATACAGATGCAACAGGTATGGTGGATCTTGGCACTTTAAGTGGTGGCACTAGCTCAGAGACGACGGCCATGTCTGCGAATGGGCAGGCTGTTGTTGGGTATGCAGATAATGCTGCTGGTCAAGTTCGCGCATTTAAACATACAGATGCAACGGGTATGGTGGATTTAGGATCATTAGGTGGGGATTTAACTGCCGCAATAGGTGTTTCTGCTGATGGTTCTGTGACTGTTGGGCAATCGTATACAACTGCAGGGGAACATCATGGATTCAAACATACAGATGCGACAGGTATGGTTGATTTGGGTACTTTAGGTGGTTCTATTTCTGCAACCAATGGCGTTTCTGCTAATGGTAAGGTTGTTATTGGTTATGCGTATACAGATTTAGGTACTGTACATGCGTTTAAACATACAGATGAAACGGGAATGATCGATTTAGGTACTTTGGGAGGAAGTGCTTCTATTGCTGCTTCTGTGTCAGCAGATGGATCTGTGATAGGCGGAGTGAGTACCTTGGAGGGTGATTTAGAGCAACATGCTGTGCTGTGGAAAACAATTGATAATGGTTCAGGCGGTGAAGAGAGTGAGAATGGTGGCGACCAGACTATATTGGTTGATGTGACCAATACGCAAAGTGCCATGAGGCAAACTGCCATACAAGCACAGCAAGTGTTGGATAGACGCAGTGCTCGTTTAGATAACCTTATGTATCAAGATTGCTTTATTGGTGAAGGAACCATATGTGTTGGTGGCTATACCAGTTACAGTTATGGGAAACGTATTAATCAAACAGATATGGGGTTGACCTTAGGGTATCAACCAGTTGATCAGCTTCGTTTTGGCTTAACTGTGGATTATACCGCAGATGATCATTTACCTAACCGTTTTCATCAATCTGGCAGCCGTACGCCTGGGCTGGCTTTCTTTTCACAATATCAACAGCAACGTAATGGTTTAGGTTGGCAAGCGCGTTTAGCGGCAGCTTATGCAAAAAGTGATGTTGAAATTACCAGAGAGCAATTAGCTTTTACAGAGGCAGGACAGGCTGATGCTTCAATTAAAGGGCAAGCGTATAGTATGAGTGCTGGATATGGTTTTTATTTAAATCAAGCGATGCTTACGCCTTATGTGGCATTACAATATAAAGAGGTTTCACGTAGTGCTTATCAGGAACGAAATAATATTGCTTTTCCCATCTCTTATTCAAAAGTGGGTGAGAAAAACACCAGTTTAAAATTTGGGCAACAACTGTTAGTGCCTATTGCTCAGAAGGTAAAGTTTGATGCAGATATTGGGCTGAGTGTGGATTTAAAGAATCGACGTGATGCATTTAAGGCTTACGAGGCGTATTTAGGCAACTATATTTATGGTGTTAGCGAAAGAAATAAAATTCGCTTACACAGTAATATGGGCTTTCGTTATCAGCCAACTCGTCAGATCGTTTTACGTTTAGGAGCCGGTTGGTCACAACAATCTTATGATTCAGACATCACACGTATTGATGCCAGTATGAGTTATTCATTTTAAGAGATGTAATTTAAGTTTTTATAAAAAAGCGGCCAGTTTATGGCTGCTTTTTTATTGATGAATGGTTATTGATGTGCTTATTTTTTGCGTAATGATATTTGTTTATTAATAATTCTAAAATAATGATTTATATCAAAATAATGGGTGGTCGTTTTGCTTAAAATTAGCTGACTACTTTTAGCAATATATTGCTATCTTTATTGATGTCCTTCGCTGTTATCTTTCCACATTCATTTCTAAGATGGGAGAACAAATCATGTTAACCGCAGCTATATTTCCAGGACGTTATTTACAAGGATCAGGAGCCATTCATACTTTAGGCGATGAATTAGGTAAGTTGGCAAAAAATGCCATTTTATTGGTTGATCCATTTGTAGATGACAATTTAGGTTCCGTTATTTTAGCTTCTTGCGAAGGGAAAGTGCATACGTATAAAATCCGATTCGCTGGAGAGTGTTGTGATGCAGAAATTGAGCGTGTGATTAAAGAGGTTGAGCAAAGTAGGTTTCAAGCCGATATTGTGGTAGGTATTGGTGGTGGTAAAACAATTGATACCACACGTGCGTTTGCTGCACAATTAAATTTACCAACAGCGATTGTGTCTACTTTAGCCGCAACAGATGCACCATGTAGCTCAGTTTCCGTGGTTTATACACCAGAAGGTGAATTTGAACGTGTATTAATTTCAAAAAACCCATTATTGGTTTTAGTTGATAGCCAAATTGTTGCCAATGCTCCTGTGCGTTATTTAGTTTCTGGTATGGGGGATGCTTTAGCAACATGGTTTGAAGCGGAAGAATGTGGCATTAATTATGCTCCTACTATTGCAGGTACACCACCAACAAAGACAGCTTTGGTTCTAGCAAGGCTGTGTTATGATACTTTGCTTGAATTTGGTGTGGCTGCATTAGAAGCTTGTGAACAAAAAGTAGTGACACCTGCACTGGATCGAATCATTGAAGCCAATACTTTATTGTCAGGTTTAGGATTTGAAAGTGGTGGTTTAGCCGGTGCGCATAGCATTCATGATGCATTCACTATTTTAGAGCCTGCACATGCCATGTTACATGGTGAAAAAGTTGCTTTTGGTACATTATGCTTATTGATGCTAACAGGGCGCTCAACAGAGCAAATTGATGAAGTTTATTCATTTTGTGAGTCAGTTGGGTTACCGACTACATTAGCTGATATTAACTTGCCAAATGTAACTGATGAACAATTACAAGCAGTCGCCAAATCTGCGTGTACTGAAGGGTATGATATTTATCATTTGTCTCGCCCATTTACATGGGAAGATGTTTATGCTGCGATTAAAGCTGCTGATATGATGGGCAAACGTAGAAAAGAGCAATGTTGTTGTATTGAATAGTATCCTGTAAATGAACAGCCGGGAAACCCGGCTGTAAATAATTTTATTTAGGCGTTATGCTAAACTTTGTCCTAATAAACTGAGCCCTTCTTCAAAGTTTACCCCAAAACGTATATCAGTTTGAGCTATTTTTGTTCTTTGAATACTTTGAACAGTAAATTGTACCGCTATATTGAGGGCATCTTCTAAAGATTTATTCTTCATGATTGCCGCTAATAGCGCACTGGCAAAAACATCTCCTGTACCATGGAAATGTCCTTCAATTTTTGGGGCAAAAGCATAACTGATTTTTCCTGTTTTTACTTCATAAGCTGCCGCACCTAATTCTTGCTCATGAAAAGAGACACCTGTCAGAAAAATAGTTTTAGGGCCTAAAGCGCTCAGTTTTTTCAGTAATTGCTCAATATAGTCTTGGGTATATGGGCCTTCCTGATAAGGCTCTCCCAACAAAAAGGCTGCTTCTGTCATGTTCGGAATCACCATATCGGCTTTTTCACAAAGTTTTGCCATCTGTTTGGGGTAGTCTTCAGAAAAGTTATTGTATAGTTGCCCATGATCAGCCATGACAGGATCAATAAAAACAAGTGTTTGTTCGTCATTTTTGAGTGAATCGAAAACTTGAGAGACAATCGATATTTGTTCTGTAGAGCCAAGATAGCCTGTATACACACCATTAAATTGAAGGTTTAAACTTTTCCAGTGTGCGACAATGGGTAAAATATCATCCGTTAAATCTCGAAAAGTGTAGCCTTCTATACCACCGGTATGAGTAGATAATACTGCTGTAGGAATAACACTGGTTTCAATTCCTGCAGCAGAAAGTATGGGTAAAGCAACTGTAAGAGAGCATCGACCAAAACATGAAATATCGTGAATGGCCGCAACCCGTTTTTGTGTCATTTTATTCTCCAGTTTTTGATATCAATAAGATTGTTTACTTTTAAAACTTTATCATGAATTAAAATCATATTGATAGTACGAATGTTCATTATTTTTGATAAAATGCTTTGTGGATTTATTCTTTATTTGATTTTTTTGAATCAAAAGCTTATTACATAAAAGTAAGGATGAATATGAGTTTTGTCAATTCAGTCAATTTAAGTTTGTATGGTATTTTATTGGAACCATTATCATATGAGCATGAAGAAGGGCTAACACAGGCTGCTACTGATGGTGCTTTATGGGATTTGCGGGTCACTTCAGTTCCTTCGCCAGAACAAACTTATGGCTACATTCAAAGTGCACTTAAGTCTAGAGAGCAGGGTGATCGCTTTGCTTTTGTTGTTAAAGATCAGGTTTCTGGGAAAATCTTAGGTACCACCAGTTATCATGATATTGTTGAAGCAATAAAAAGAGTGGAAATTGGGTACACATGGTATGCCAAATCTGCACAACGTACCCATGTGAATACAACCTGTAAATTACTTTTATTGAACCACGCTTTTGAAACATTGGGTTGTCAAGTTGTTGGTTGGCGTACAGATAATTTTAATTTTGCCAGTCAACGTGCAATTGAACGCTTAGGGGCAAAAAAAGATGGTGTGATACGCGCTCATGCGTTACGCAAAGATGGCACGATTCGTGATACTGTAATGTATAGTGTTACAGCTGGTGAATGGCCTGAAGTAAAAGCACATTTACTTTATTTATTAAGCCGTTATCGGATTACATAGTTTTTGTCCTTCACATATCTGGTGATGATTGAATAAAAGATAAACATAATCATCGGACATAAAGGACTATTGTCTGTTTATTCAAAGATGAGCGACCTGATTATTCAAAATAGACTACAAAGGAAAATAAATGCAGCTTATTAAAGGTTCTGATACAGTTAAGCGATTAAAAAAAGAAATTGAACAAGATCAGGTATTATTAAAGGGTATAACCCCTCAAGCTGCCATTATTCGTCTTGGTGAAAAAAGCGATGATATAGCATATGAACGCAGTGCAATCAAAACTTTAACAAAATATCAGATTGATTGTCATTCTTTTACTTTTTCTAAAAATATACCCAATACAGAGTTTCTGTCTAAATTTAAAGAAATCAACAAAAATACTCAAATAAACAGTATCTTATTGCTTCGTCCATTACCTAAGCATATTGATATACAAAAAATAGAATGTACGATTAATCCATTAAAGGATATAGATGGTATCAGCCCGATGAACATCGGCAAAATGTTTAATGAAGATGAAAGCGGCTTTGCGCCTTGCACGGCAGAAGCGGCAATGGAAATGCTCAAAACAATGAATGTTTCTTTACGCGGAAAGAGAGTGGTAATCGTTGGCTGTGGTCCAGTCGTTGGCCGCCCTTTGTCATTATTAATGCTTTCTGCAGGAGCTACAGTTGTGGTGTGTAATGAGTACACTCAAGATTTGGCTCAACATACCAAGAAAGCAGAAATTTTAATTGTGGCAACGGGTGTTAGAGGGTTAATTACAGCAAAGCATGTATCTTCAGGCATGATTGTGATTGATATTGGTATTAATACAGATGAGCAAGGTCACTTATGCGGAGATGTTCGCTTTAATGAAGTTGCTGAAATTGTCACAGCCATTACACCTGTACCAGGTGGAATTGGTGTGGTGACTACATGTATTTTAGCCAGAAATGTTTATAAGGCAACCAAGTTACAAAGATTGTCTTAAAACCAGAATAATTAAATGCAAATAGTTGTATTGTTTCTCATAAATAAGAGGTGTATATTAAATAGGCTTATTCTCAGGGCGGGGTGGAAGTCCCCACCGGCGGTAAACCATTATTATGGTGAGCCCGCGAGCGCTTAAAATGATTATTTTAAGGTCAGCAGATTTGGTGAAACGCCAAGGCCGACGGTTATAGTCCGGATAGGAGAGAGTAATAATAAATAAACAGATGATGATTTCTGTGTATTTCCTATTGTTATTTTGTTAAAGTTCCTCTTTAACAGTCCTTAAGCATGCCCTGATTCTGGTAAGTTTTTATTCATTACAAAGGCAGGTTACCATGAATCAGATATTATCTTCACAAACAGATCAAGCAATTGAACAAGTAGAGCAGGCATTAGCAGCCATACGTCAAGGACGAGGTGTTATGGTGTTGGATGACGAAAATCGGGAAAATGAAGGAGACATGATTTTTGCCGCCCAAAACATGACATTGGAGCAAATGGCTTTAAGCATTAGGTATGGTAGTGGTATTGTGTGTTTATGTTTGACTGAACAAAAGTGTCAACAATTGGATTTGTCCATGATGGTTGATCACAACTCAAGCCATTATCAAACAGCATTTACTGTCAGTATTGAAAGTGCCAAAGGTGTCACAACTGGCGTGTCCGCAGCAGATAGGTTGACCACCATTAAGACGGCCATTCATCATAATGCTAAACCATCAGACTTAAATCGTCCAGGTCATGTGTTTCCATTAAAGGCTAAGGTTGGTGGCGTATTAAATCGTGTAGGGCATACGGAGGCGGCTGTTGATTTGGCACTTTTGGCTGGGCTGACTCCTGCGGGTGTTTTGTGTGAGTTGACAAAGGAGGATGGTTCTATGGCCAGAGCCCCAGAGGTCATACGATTTGGACAAGAGCATCAAATGCCTGTGCTGACGATTCAAAATCTGATTACATATCGTCAAATGATGCAAATGTAAAAAATATTAATTTAAAAAGCTAGGAATGAAGAGTTATGTTACTTGATATTCTTAGCTTCTTAAATCAGTTAGCTTATGAAATGAGGCGATAAATTATTTACTCAAAAAGCAGTTGATATGTTGTTGCATTTGTATTGAGTGGTCAATTAATAAAACAAGTAAAGTCTGAGAAAAATATATTAAAAGATGCCTCTGGGAAATTTTGGTGGATATTGATCAGGAGGAATGGTATGGATTAACTGTTGATACCAATGACACTGTAGAAGTGAGGAGTGAAATTGATCAAGATTAGCATTCTACAGAAATTGATGTTGATTTTATTCAAAAGGTAGGCGCATAGATACATTAATTTTTTTGTATAAATTATCTAAGCCAACAAATTTTGTTGGCTTTTTTTGAAAATAGAGTTTAGAGCTGTTGCTACACCAATCTTAATGTTATTCAAGATAATCAAATGTTAATATTTTTTATTTTAAATAAATGTTGTTTATATTAAGTAATTATTTTTTATAAATTGATTTATATTTTTATTTAATTTAAAAAAATATTTTTAATCAAATAGTTAATATTTTGCTAAAAAAATACATTGTTAATAGTTATTTTCTATATTTTTAATATTATAGTTTTTATATTTTGTGTTTATGCTAAAATTAACTTAACTTATTAAGATTTGTTATTACAGCAAACATTGCTGTTTAATAATGGTTTTATTTTAAATTTAAATTTTATGTAATTTATTGTATTTAATTTGTTTGCGTTATTTTTATTTATAAGGTTCTAGATTTTATTTTCATACGTTCAGAACGATATGATAATTTAATGTAGGACACATGCAATTTTAAGGATGTATTTGTGTATAAAATTTCAGCATTAAGTTTAGCCGTATTTTCTGCTTTGGCTGCTTCTCAAACATATGCAGAGCCTTTTTGTAAAGATGGACAACAGGTCGAATATGGTGGTGCGCATCATTATTTAAATGAAACTTTCAATTCTAATCGATGTGTTGAAATTGGTGCTTATGACTCTGATCAACCGACTGGGTATAAAGGCATTGGAGAGAACTTGATTTTAGAGTCAGGCAGTCGTGTCAGTGTATTAGGAGAGTTAATTAATTCAACAGCAAAAAATGGTTCATACCTTGTTGTTTCTAAAGACGCTCGTATTGCCGTTGGCGATTATAATGTAGGTAGCCCAGCATTAGCAGATAACTTGACTGTTGAAAATGGAGCGTTGGTTTATGTGAATACTGGGGGCACCATTCAAAATTCAACTATTTTAGGTCAAGTAAATGTTTATTATGCGGATGAAAATGAAACAGGGCGTTCAATTGATAACACCGTGGGTAATGGGGGCGCACTTTTTATCTATTTGAAAGGTGAGGCTCAGGGAACACATGTATTAAATGGTGGAACAGAACACATTCAAAGTGGTGCAATTTCAAAAAATACAATAGTTGAGTCAGGTGGTGCACAAAAAGTCTACTTATCAGGTATTTCTGAAAATGCGATTATTCATAGCGGTGGTATTCAAAATATCTATGGAAGTGGTGCGGCAAAAAATGCACTGATTGAGGCTGGTGCAATTCAATATGTTTATGATTCAGCTACAGCAAATAATACTGAAGTATATGGTACTCAATATGTTTATTGGGGTAATACAAGCGCTGGGGCTGTATATGATACCAATATTCATGGTAATGGTTACCAACAGGTACAAAATGAAGCTGTAACCAATAATACAACTTTATATGATAATGCTGAACAAGTGGTGTGGAAAAATGGGGTAACCAATAACACCACTTTAAACAATAATTCTGCTTCTTTTATTTTTGAAACGGGTCAAGCTTTAGGTAATACCATATTAAACGATACTGCTGAGTTATATTTGGTTGCAGGTCCTGGAAACACTGGTGCATTTGCTCAGTCAGTTGCGATGAATGGTACAGCAAATAAACTGGTTGTGCGTCCTAAAACTGATGATACAGACAGTGTTACAGTTAATCATTTATCTGGCAACAGTAATGTTATTTTTGAGCATAAAACAGCAGCGTCACCATACGCACAACTGAGGGTTGAAAATCTATCGGGTAGCCATACATTTCATTTTAATACTTCCATTAATGATGGTCGTGGGGATTATTTAACCATTACCAATGGTTCAGGTTCCCATAAAGTTGCGGTAAAGGATTCTGGCGCAGAAATTACCCATCCTACAGATAAATCATTGGATTTGATTACCGATATTGGTAAAAGCACGTATTTTACTTTGGCTAGTGCCATTGATAACACCAATATAAATGCTGTAGATGGTGGTATTTATATGTATTATTTAAATGAACGCGAAGAAAATGGTGAAAAAATTTGGTATTTATCAACTGAACCGAACGCAACAACACAACCACCAACCATTACAAACCCTAATAATCCTGATCCAAGCACAAAACCTCAAGTGACACCATCTGTTGATGTAGTGCTTTCTGTGGCGGCGGCTCCTACCATGTTGTTTAACCAAGAGTTAGGTAATTTGCGTTGGCGAAAAGGTGATTTGCCTTTTATGTCAGAAGGGGGACGTACCTATAATGGGGGCGCATGGGGTAGGGTTATTGCTGATCGCAGTAAGTATCATGCAGGAGATGCTAAGTTTAAATTGGAGCAGGCAGGTTTTGAAGTAGGTGCAGATAAACTGTTTGATGCAGGGACAGGTAAAGTATTGTTAGGTGCTTTTGCCAGTTATAACGATGTAGATGTCAAACATGATCGTGGCGGTAAAAGTAGCATAAATAGTACTGGTGTTGGGATCCAAATAGGTTATTTTGCGCAAAATGGTATCTATGTCGATGGTATTTTAAAATACAACCGTTTTGAAAATAAAATGCGTGGTTTAAGTACCAATAAATCATTATTTGTATCGGAAGACTATACACAGAATGCTTTTGGTGGCTCTGTTGAGGTCGGTTATAACAAATCATTTGCCAATAATGTGTTTATTGAACCTTATGCAAAATTAACTTATGCTCAAGTTGAAGGAAAAACAGTTAATCTAAGTAATAAAATGCGTGCGGACATAGATGATCAGTCAACATTAAATTCTGAACTGGCCTTTACTGTGGGTAAAACTTTTCAAACCAATAGTGCCACTTTAAAACCATATGTGGTTGCTTCATGGTCTCACGAGTTTACCAATGATAATAAAGTAACCATTAACAATGCCAAAACTTTCGAAGCCAACAGTGATTTTTCTGGTGACTGGGGGCGTTTAGGTCTGGGGATAGATGCAAAAGTCACCAAAGCTGTACAGTTATATGGTGAATTAAATTACCGTAAAGGCAATAAAGTAGAATCACCTATTCAAGCGAATATTGGTATTCGTTATCAATTTTGATTGACTTTTTACTGATCAAACCTCCAGAGTTTCTGGAGGTTTTTTTATGGCTAATCTAATGAATTTAAAATTCGAATGAGAGTTGTTGGGCAGATTCTATTTTTGAATAATGGGTTTTTTGACGAATGGCTGTTTTATAGTCATATGACAATTTGTATTTGTCTTTAAAGTGATTAATTTTTTGATAAAGCTCAGTTTTGTAGGTGTGTCGTAGTGTTTTTGAGTGGTACAGTAAAGCCATTTGGTGATGAAGGTGGGGAAATTCACGATGGATAAAATGGAAAAAATGGGGTTTTGTTGGGCCCTTTAAATAAAGCATGCCTGTGATAATATGGTCTATCTGGCTGTTTTTTGCTTGTGCAAACAGTTGTTCAATATTCTCAGTTGTATCTGTTATATAAGGGATTATTGGCATAAAATGCACACTGGTTATTGCGTGAGTTTGTTTGAATTCTTTGAGCATGGTAAATCGTCTTTTCGCACTAATGGTTTTAGGCTCTAGTAGTTTTTCTATTCTCCTGTCCATACAGGTTATTGTGGCCGCAATATTGACATAGGTTATTTTGGCTAATTGACCAATTAAGTCATAATCTCTTAATAATAAATCAGACTTTGTACTGATGATTGCTGGTGTTTTGTATTTAATCAGTAGTTTCAGTATTTCTGGCATTAACTGATATTGAGCTTCAACTGCCTGATAATTATCGGTGACACCACCAAGATTAATGATTTCTCTTTTCCAGTTAGGGTGACTTAGTTGTTTTTCTAATTGTTCAAGAATATTTTCTTTGATATAAATATCATGATAAAAATCACCTAAATTCATGTAAGCATGTGAATATAATGCGTAACAATACTGGCAACCATGAATACAACCACGATAAACATTAAGATCCCAAGTATATGGAAAGCCACCCCTTACTTTATTGCAGGCAGATTGACATTTTATTTTTGTATAAGTTATTTTCTTATGAGTGCTCATTTATAATGAATGGGGTATGGTCATCAGTATTTGTGTTTACGATAACAAAGAATTTGTATAAAGTAAAATAGTGGTTGGCTTTTAATATGTTGATTCTATTGTATTGATTTTTTTAAGTATTGACTTTTATTTTAGAATGGTCTAAATTAGTAAAATCTAATTTAGTAAATGCTAATTTATGTTAATCGAAGAGTTAATACTTAAAGCTGATGAAGTGTCCAAATTATTAAAGATATTGGCAAACACCCATAGATTGATGATTTTGTGTTTGCTTATTAATGAGGAGGAACTTTGTGTGACTGAAATCAATAAGCAAATTCCATTAAATGCTTCTCCTTTATCCCAACATTTAAAAGTGATGAGGGAAGAAGGGCTATTGGTAACCCGAAAAGTAAGCCAAGTTGTTTATTATCGTATTGCTGATCAGCGAATAAAACAGCTTATCGGGCAAATTAAAACAATTTACTGTGAATAAGGAGTCATGATGTCTATTGAATTCATTGGTACTGATCAAATGCAACAGTTAATAAAAAATGGCGCGTTATTAATCGATATTCGTTCAGCAGAAGAATTTAATCGTGAGCATATTCTCAATGCTCAGAATATACCTGTTGAACAAATGTTTCAGTCAAATATGAGTGTTGATGAAGGCAAAACCGTCATATTCTATTGTTTGTCTGGGCAAAGAACAAAAAATAATCAGGATATTCTGGCCGCTTATGTTCATCAAAGTGGCTATATTTTAGAAGGTGGTTTGAATGCATGGAAAAAGGCAGGAAAAGAAATTTATTTCAACAACAAACAACCCATTTCTATTATGAGGCAAGTCCAGATTATTGCAGGTTGCTTGATTTTATTAGGTTCTATCTTAGGGTTTTTTATTCATCCTGCTTTTTATTTATTGTCTACTTTTGTTGGTGCAGGGTTATTTTTTGCTGGTGTGACAGGTTTTTGTGGTATGGCGCTTTTATTAATGAAAATGCCATGGAATCAAATAAATAAGTCATTTAATTCCAAGGTGTAACTGAGTTTGTATCGTTTTTTAAAGATGGATCTAACTGATCATCAGTGCATATTTTGGATAGCCCAAGTTAATAGTTGAGCATTTAACCTGTCATTGGCTAAGCCAAAAGCTTTAATTACTCCATCAATATTTCGCCCATTAATTGCTTGGCTCACTTCAAATGTTTGGCTGGCTATAATGCTTTTATCTGATGTGCGGGTTAATTTTGCATAAAAACGAATCAAAACCTTATTGCCTTCTGAATGAGACACTCCTTGAAAAGCAAGAAGGTCGCCATTTAATTCATAGTCTGCTTGTAAATGGTCATCATCACTGCTCAATGCTTTAATTCGCCCATCTGTTCGGAACTCTTGTATGACACGATTACGAAATAAAATAGGTGTTGGATCTGCCCAACGAGCACCTTTATAAACAGCTAACTCATTACCTTGTGATTGAGCCACAATACGAGTAGTGCTTAAAAAATGGCTGGTATATGGTTGGTTAATGCGTAAGGATGCCTTTATTGTTTGGTAAGGGGGATTTTGTGTTGTATCTGTATAGCTTGGTAGTAAATAGCTTTGTAAACTTGGCGGTGTTGGCAATACAGAACAAGCGCTTAATAAAGTCAATATAAGGAATAATTTTAAACGTAACATATTTTGTTTTAAACCTTGGATAAAATGAATAAAGATCATTATGGTGTAACCTCTTTAGGTTTTTCTTGGCTAAATAAAGAAGAAGGGGCTTCACCAAGTCGATTGGTCAAACTGCGTAATGAAGTTAACGTTTTCCTTAGCTCTCCAAGCGCGGGGCCTAATTCGTTTAGCCCACTTAAGCCATTATTAATAGATGAATGATTGTCTTTTAGTAAACTATTGAGTGTGGCACTGGTTTGTTCTAAAGAGGCCATTGTTCTTGTCGTGTCTGTAAGTAATTGTTTACCTTGAGTATCTAATAAATGATTGGCATTTTTGGTAAACTCGGCGGTTTGAGTCAACGTTTCATTTAATTGTTTGCTTGCAACGGACAGCTCTTTTAGGGTCGTCTGGATGTTTTCTTTTTCACTGGCAACTGACCCTGTGATTTGTTCTAGATTATTTAATGTTTTATTGATATGGTTGATATTTTCTTGTGAAACCAGCTGATTTAAATTGGCTGCTAATTGATTAATATTGACCATTAAGTCTTCGCCATTGGCTAATATTTTAGCTAAGGGTGAAGGGGTCGCAATAATAACGGGAATGTGATCGTCGTCACTTTGCAGTAAAGGGCTGGAAGTAGAACCATCACTTAATTGGATTACGGCACTGCCAGTAATGCTTGTCAGTGTTAATTTAGCCTGAGTATCTTTTCTTATAGGGGTGCTTGCTGATATTCGTACTCTGGCCCATACTTTACGAGGATCTTGTGCATCTAGTTTTAATTGGGTTATTTCACCAATTTTAATACCACTATATTGCACTGCACTGCCTTGTGATAAGCCATTTACTGCTTCATTAAACACAACATCATAGTATTTAAACTGGTTATTGGCGCCTGATTTGTTGAGCCATAAACTAAACAATAAAGCAGCACTGATCACAATAACTGTGAAAAGACCAATAATGACATAATGTGCTCGAGTTTCCATAATTGTACGTTACCTTTTTTGTTCCGCTTCCTGATAAGCAGCTGCACGTCCACGAGGGCCATGAAAATAATCTTGAATCCAAGCATCATTATTGGCTGCTACATTTTCTAATGTGTCTACAACAAGAACCTTTTTTTGCGATAAAACAGCTACTCTGTCACAAATTGTGTAAAGTGTATCCAAATCATGGGTGACAAGGAAAACAGTCAATCCAAGAGCATCCGTTAGTGTTTTAATCAAATTATCAAAAGCTGCTGCACTGATAGGATCTAGTCCTGCAGTTGGTTCATCTAAAAATAATATTTCTGGGTCAAGAGCCAAAGCTCTGGCAAGTGCAACCCGTTTAATCATACCACCTGATAAAGCTGCTGGAAGTTTATCGCCAGAATCTAGTGGCAAACCGACTAAAGAGAGTTTGACTTGTGCCAAATACTCCGCTTCGGTACGTAATAGTCCTGCATTTTCAATTAAAGGTAATACAATATTTTCTGTTACGGTTAAAGAACTGAATAATGCGCCTTGCTGAAATAAAACACCAAATCGTTGTTCTAATTCAGAACGTTTAGCTGGCGGTAGAGCCAGTAAATCTTGCCCAAATACCTGAACGGAGCCTGATGTTGGTTGGCGTAAGCCAATAATGCTACGTAATAAAACAGATTTTCCTGTACCAGAACCACCAACAACACCCATAATTTCACCCCGAAAAATATCTAAATCAAGGTGTTCGTGTACCGTTTGTGCGCCAAAGCGATTACATAAGTTGCGAATTTGAATAATGGGTTCAGCCGTTACTTTTGTTTGTTTCACCAGCCCATCTCCATAAAATATAATGCTGCAATGGCATCTAATAAAATGACGACAAAAATGGAGTGGACAACACTGTCCGTTGTGCGAGCGCCTACAGAAGCTGCACTACCCGTAACTTTAAAACCTTCTAAGCAACCAATAATGGCAATCAGAAAAGCGAAAATAGGGGCTTTAACCATGCCAATAAAAAAGTGTCTGGCTTCAATGCTGCTTTGGGTAATAGATAGAAACATAGTTGTAGAAATATCTAAGGTTGCTGCACAAACAACCATGCCGCCAAAAATGCCGCTAATCATGCCAATAAAAGTCAATAAGGGTAAAGACACAAGTAAGGCTAAAACACGTGGGAGCACCAATAACTCAATAGGATTTAAGCCTAAAGTTTGAATGGCATCGATTTCTTCATTGGCTTTCATCAAACCTATTTGCGCAGTAAAAGCACTGGCTGTTCGCCCAGCGATTAAAATGGCGGTGAGTAATACGGCAAACTCACGTAAGAAAGCAAAAACCACTAGATTAACTGTATATTCAGTTGCTCCAAAATTTGCTAATACTGTTGCCCCAAGAAAGGCAATAACAGCGCCCACCATAAAAGTTAATAAAATGATAATTGGCACAGCATTAAAGCCAATTTGTTCAATATTGGCAACCAAAGAGGTGATGCGCCAGCTTGATGGACGAATAATGGTTCTAAATAAGGCTTCTAAAGTTAAGCCCATAAAATTTAATAAAGTGAGTGCGTGTTTGTAAAACTGTTCGACAGAGTAACCAATTTTTCCGAAAAATTCGATAAATGGATTGGGTGTTTGTTTAGAAGGTGTCGTTTTGCTATTGCTCAGTGCATCACTAACTGTTTGTAATAAAACTTGACGTTCAACAGGTAATTGATCTGTATATAAGTGTAGCTGGTTTAAATGCTTTTCACTTATTAATTTGATTAATAACGCAGCTCCTGCTGTATCGAGCTTTCCTAGTTGGCTTAAATCAATTATGGTTGAGTCTGTTACTTTGGTTTCTGTTTCCGAGACTTTAGCTAATAGAAGATGATAGTGAGCAAGCGTCCAGTCACCAATAATGTAGATTTTTTCTGGTTGAGCTGAGTGGTCAAATTGTAAAAAAGTGTGTTCTGTTGGCGTTGTCATGTGGTGAGTCTGTTAATATGTGTTTTTTTCATTATAAAACCGCCAAAGCTCAATCTTATACAAAAGAATGTATTAATTTTTGATAAAAGCCATCTTATCACAGAGAGTTGAGCAATAGAAATTATTTTATACAATAAAGAATTAAGTATTGTTTTATGATAAATCATTTATAGCTAATAACTATGAAAAAAGCATTGAAAATGGTTAGATTAATTTAAATGTTCAATTTTATCTTTAAAGAAATATGGATGATCTTGAAAAAAGAATCATTATCATTTAGAATGCCCAAATTTCGGGGTAGGAAGTGTTTCAGTTACATAATGTTAGCTTTGCAGCACAAACAAGAACCCTGCTTCATTCAATTTGTGCTGAGTTTAAAACAGGGCAAGTGTATGGCTTAATTGGTCATAATGGCTCTGGTAAATCGACATTAATTAAATTATTAGCCAGACAATTAGAGCCTACATCAGGCGATATCATTTTAGGTCAAAAAAAATTAAAAAGTTGGAGTAGTCGGGCGTTCGCTCAAAAAGTAGCTTATTTACCCCAATCTTTACCATCTGCGGCAGGCTTAACTGTTGCAGAGCTTGTTTTAATGGGGCGATTTTCACATCATTCTTTTTTCCAACATTACGATTCAGAAGATGAAAAAGTGCTTAATCAGGTTCTGGAATATACCCACACCACAAAATTTAGAGACAGGTTTGTTCATACATTATCTGGCGGAGAAAGGCAACGTGTATGGTTGGCAATGTGTTTGGCACAACAAAGCCAGTTTTTATTATTAGATGAACCTATTTCTGCTTTGGATATTGCCCATCAAGTAGAAGTCATGGCTTTGGTTCAAAAGCTGGCACGAGAGCTTAAATTAGGGATTATTATCGTGATTCATGACATCAATTTAGCTGCACAGTATTGTGATCAGTTTTTGGCTTTAAAAAATGGTGCTTTATGTTTTGCAGGAACAAAAGACGATTTAATGAAAACAGAGGTATTAAAGGATATTTATGACATCTCTTTGAGTATTATCGATCATCCTATTACACATCAGGCGGTGGCGCTGATATGAACAATAAACAAAATTTACTATTTGGTTTGTTTTTGAGTTTATGTTTGGTTTGCTTTCAGGTTCAGGCAAAACCTTTGCCTAAAGTTATTACGGTAGATTGGACCATCGCAGAAACCCTTATTGCGCTTGATGCACCACCAATAGCTATTGGTGATAAAAAAGCTTATCAGCGTTGGGTAAAAGAACCTAAATTAAGTGCCACAACAGTTGATCTTGGCTCTAGAGTGCAGCCCAGTATTGAGTTGGTTAAAAGCTTAAAACCCGATATTGCACTTAATTCAACATGGTGGTCCTTAAAATTAGGGTCTGGTTTTAAGGAGAATATTCAACAAGAGTCAGTTGATTTTTATTCAAATCAAGGCATTACGTGGCAGCAAACCGTTATAGCCACTCGTCAATTAGGTTTGATTGTTGGTAATCCGGCTAAAGCTGAACAATTGATTCAATCTATTCAGCAGCAATTAAATCAACAAAAAATGCAACTGAGTGCTTTTCATCGTCGACCAATTGCTGTTGTTCAGTTTATTGATGCTAGACATGTGCGCATTTATGGTCAAAATAGTCTATTTGATGTGGTGTTACAGCGGCTAGGCTTAAACAATGCTTGGCATATGCAAACGAATGCATGGGGATTTAATAATATCGACTTAACTCAATTAGCAAAATTGCCCAAACAAACATTGTTGGTCGTGGTTCACCCTCATCCTTTGCACATTGATCATCAATTACAAAAGAGTTTGTTGTGGCAAAGGCTACCCTTTAGTCAGCCGCAAAATACGATAGTTTTGCCTGCAGTTTGGAGTTTTGGTGCGCTTCCTTCTATGGGGCGTTTTGCCAATGTGCTGGTGGCAGGGTTGAATCATCAACAGGTTACAGCATGGTAAAAAAAACTTTTCAATTTCAACCAATACTGCTAACCCATATTGTTTTGCTGTTACTGTGTAGTTGTAGTGTTTTTTTATTGTTGAAAACACAATTAATCCATACTCGCTTTTTTGATTTATTTCATTCTGAAGCAACTTTATCTTTAGAAGCTTTTCTTGTCCAGAATAATGTTTTACCAAGACTTTTTATGGCTGTTTTGGTTGGTGGGGCATTGGGATTATGTTCAATGGTATTACAACAAATGACACATAACCCATTAGCGGCAGACACCACTTTAGCTGTAGGCAGTGGTGCTCAGTTAGTATTGTTTGTTGTCAGTATTTTTTTACCGCAATATTTAATCGGTTATGCAGATGTTTGGGCTTTATTTGGGTCAGGATTAAGCTTATTTTTGGTTTTATTGTTATCGTTAAAGAATGGGCTTATACCCATTAGAATGATCTTAGCTGGTTTGATCGTTAGTTTATATATGGGGGCTTTGTCTTCTGTATTGATGATTTTCTTTTCAGAAGAGGCCAGTGGTATTTTATTATGGGGTAGTGGTTCTTTGGTACAAGACAGCTGGCAAGACTGTATCAGTTTAGGGGGGCGTTTACTTATCTGTGCTTTGATATTAAGTAGCATTATTCGACCCATGCAAATTATGGGATTAGGCGATACTCAAGCAAAAAGTATAGGTGTTCCTGTTGGTGTTATTCGTTTTATTGGCTTATTGGTTGCCGCTTATTTATGTGCCAGTGTTGTCAGTATGGTGGGCATGTTTGGATTTGTTGGGTTGGCTGCAGCTTCAATCGTTCGACAATTAAAGGTTAGAAAACTTGGACAACAGTTTGTTTATGCTTTTAGTGTTGGTGGGCTGTTATTATTGTTAACCGATAGCCTCTTACAATTATTGCAAAATGATACCCAATGGCAATTATCTACAGGCTCTGTAACGGCATTAATTGGAGCACCTATTTTATTATGGTTGATTTTTAGAACATTTAATCAACCCCAACAAGTTATGGCAGAGGCAATTGTTCAGGAGCGCTCTAAACAATATAAAAAAATGGCGATCGGTTTGGTTATTCTGGGTTTGATCATTAGTGTTTTATTCAGTCTTTTTTTCAGTAAAGGTATCTTAGGTTGGCATTGGACAGGTTGGGATGTTGAGTTAATTCCACTGCGTTATCCTCGTTTGTTATCTGCGGTTGCTGCAGGTTTAATGCTATCAATAGCTGGTGTGATTTTACAAAAAATGACACAAAACCCAATGGCTAGCCCCGAACTATTGGGGATTAGTTCAGGTACAGCAATAGGTTTGTTAGTAGGTGTATTTTTTTCCATCACACAGCCTGTTTTACTTTGGCTTATCGGTGTTTTTTCGGCTTTCATTACTTTAATGATTTTGAGCTTGATCAACAGAAATAATGGCATGTTACCTGATAAAGTATTACTTACAGGCATTGCCATCGCTGCTTTATTTGATGCCTTGATCAGGCTGTTTTTAGCCAGTGGCGACCCTCGTATTCAAATGGTATTGGTTTGGTTGGCAGGATCAACCTATCAAGCAACTGCTGCTGTTTCTATTGGTCTATCAATTCTTGCGGTGGTGTTTTTTATTGTCAGCTTATTTTTGTATAAATGGCTTGATTTGCTTGGTTTGAATAATACCATTGCGCAGTCAGTGGGATTAAACATACCCGTAGCAAGAAAGCTTTTAATTGTATTTTGTGCAGTTTTGACTGCCTTGGCAACATTGATTATGGGACCTTTAAGTTTTGTTGGTTTATTTGCGCCACATCTGGCTCGTGTAATTGGGTTTCATCGTACATTAAGCCAGTTGATGGTTGCGGCTATTTTCGGTACGTGGTTAATGGTTTTTGCTGATTGGCTGGGACGTTATTTGGTTTTCCCTTACGAAATCCCAGCAGGTTTAGTGGCAACCTTATTAGGTGGAGCTTACTTTTTATTTATGTTACGTAAAATATAGCTGGATTTCTTCATGAGTTTACTTTACACCGTTTTAAAAACACATAAATTGGCATTGATTCAGATGTTGATTCTGACCATGATCTCAAGCTTATTTGGGACAGGTATTTTGATGTTCATTAACAGCAAACTACTCAATGTACAAAGTCAGTTTAATCATATTTTGTGGCAATTTGTGTTGATGTTGGTTGTTTATTTATTGGTGGCTACTTTGGCTCAAATTACTTTAACCAATTTAGGTCATACTTTTGTTTATGAATTAAGAAAACAATTTATTAAGCGGATTATGGATACAGATTTTGAACATATCCAACGATTGGGTAAGGCTAAAATTATGGCCAGTATCACCAATGATATTCTCAGTATTACACATGCTTTTGTCCGTTTGCCTGAATTGCTACAAGGCGGTGTATTTGTGTTATGTGCCAGTATTTATTTATTTTTATTGTCTCCTAGTTTGTTTGCTGTAACAGGTGTTTGGATTGTGGCCACTTTAATTGGGGGGCACTGGACTGTAAAAAAAGTGTATGCACACCTTAATATTATGCGTGGTAAGCACAATCAGTTACAGCAACATTATGAATCTGTATTGGATGGACATAAAGAACTGGTGTTAAATCGATATCGTGCTCAACATTTTTATGATGTTACTTTTGATCAAGATGCTAAAATCCATAAACATCATATTGCTCGAGCTGATCATTATCATGCATTTGCTGGTAATTGGACCAATGTAATGATGTTGGGTGCTGTTGGGTTTATTTTGTATTTGTCTATTTATCATGGCTGGGCTTCAATACCAGATGCTATTACTATTGCTTTAGCTGTTTTGTTTATTCGAACACCACTCATTTCAGCTATAGGTGCTTTTCCTACCTTCTTACAAGGTAAAATTTCTCTTAAGGCTATAGAACAGTTACAACTATCTATATTTGAGCCTGATTTTAATCATCAAAATACATTATTTGATCAATGGCAATCTATTGAATTTAAAGGTGTTTGTTATCGATACGGTAAGAATAAAGAAACAGGTTCAGCGTTTAGTGTTGGGCCTATAGACTTTACTTTAAATCGAGGTGAAACCATATTTTTAATCGGTGCCAATGGTAGTGGTAAATCGACTTTATCTATGTTGTTAACTGGTTTGTATCAACCATTAACAGGCAGTATTTTGGTTGATCAGCAAACAGTCAATCAGGATAATATTTTTGCCTACCGAAGTTTGTTTAGCTCAGTGTTTACTGACTTTCATTTATTTAATCAGTTACTCGATGGGTTAGGGCAAGATGTTTCTGAAGAACTAATTGAACAATGGTTGAACTCATTACAATTGACTCAAAAAGTTCAAATTAAAAATCAGGTTATTTTGAATCCAAATTTATCACAAGGGCAACGCAAACGGTTGGCCTTGCTTTCTGCTGCGCTTGAGCAAAAGAGTATTTTGGTTTTAGATGAGTGGGCAGCCGATCAAGACCCTTATTTTAGGCAAATTTTTTATGAGCAATTATTGCCTATTTTAAGAAATCAAGGTCACACTGTTTTTGCTATCAGCCATGACGATAAATATTTCAAACATGCAGATCGTATTGTGAAAATGGATCAAGGCAAATTTTATTCTGTTTCAGAAAAAAGCATCAAACACTCATTTGAAAATGGATCATAACCTATTCATATTTATTCAATAAAATTTATCATATTAATTAAATAATAATGCTTATCATTATCTTTGGTGATGTATAATCGCGATATTTCGAATATTCTGATTATTCATATTTATTTAAATGCTAAAAAATTAAATGATTTAATCATTGAAAAGTGGGTTTTGTCAGGAAAGGTATATAAATGTCGTTTTGTCAGTCAACAAGAAAATGTAGTGCTCGTTATACATTATTGGTCGCTGCGTTGATTCCAGTGTTCAGTTATGCACAGGTAAATGCTTCTGAGGAAGCCGTGCCAAAAGCAGATATAGAAGATGTGCATGTGATTGGTTCAATGGGGAAATTTAATGGTATTCAATATTTTTTGCCACAATCAACAACCGTTATTCGCGAAAATGATATTAAAGACACGCAAGCCAAAAAAGTAGATGAAGCACTACAGTATCAATCAGGTATTCAGGCTGAGCCATATGGTACAGACAATAAAACTGAGTGGTTTAAAATCAGAGGCTTTGATGCATCTGTTTCCCTTGATGGCACAACAACCGCACCTAATGGTTTTTTTGTTTGGACGCCTGAAGTTTATGGGCTTGAAAGCATAGAAGTGGTCAAAGGAGCCGATTCCTTATTATATGGTGCATCAGAAACAGGTGGACGTGTTAATTTGGTGAGCAAGCGTCCTAAATCTTCGCCTGCAGGTGAAATTAATTTGAGTTTTGGTAATAAAGATCAGCTGGGTCTAAGCGGTGATTATAGTGGATTGTTAACAGATGACGGGCGCGTACGTTATCGTTTAGTTGGACAAGTCAGACAAGAAAATGGTGCTCAAGATTACACCAAAATGAAGCATTATTATTTCGCACCAAGTTTAAGTTGGGATATAAGTGATCAAACCAGTTTAACTTTGCTAACCAGTTTCCAGAAAGAAGATGGTATACCCACCAATGGTTTTTTACCTGGTTATGGTTCTTTAATTTCTACACCATACGGAAAAATTGGCCGTTCTACTTACTTTGGTGAGCCAGATGCAGATAATTTAACCCGTACACAATACTCTTTAGGTTATGAGTTCAAGCACAGTTTTGGTAATGGGTGGTTAATTTCACAGAACTACCGTTTTAACCATTTAGACATGAATTTGTTAGGGGTTTTTGCTTATTCTGCTGATAACGATCGAACCGCTTATCGTGGTTACAGTTATAGTGATGGTACATCAAAAACACATAGTATTGACAATCGCATCAGTAAAAAATGGGAAAATAGCTGGCTAGAAAATACATTATTAGTTGGGGTTGATTATTTAAAAGCCAAAACCAACGGTCAAAATAATGGGTTTGGTATGGTCGGTGGTATTGATTTGTTTGATCCTGTGTATGGTACTAGCGTTGATGTTGTGGCAACTCCTTATAAAATAGATCAGTCACAGCTGGGCTTTTATGCACAAAATAGTATGAAAATCAATAAAAACTGGGTTGTTAATATGGGGATACGCCATGATAAAGCCAAAAATACTGGTTATATGAGTGGCACTCAAACAGATTATAACATCAGTAAAAACTCATTTTCTGGTGGGCTCATGTATACAGCTTCCAATGGTTTGGCGCCTTATATTCGTTATGCACAATCATTTAATCCCATTGCAGGTTCAGATGGCTATGGTCGATCATACAAACCTTATGAAGGTGAGCAGTATGAAGGAGGTTTAAAATATGCCCCTCAGTGGATGGTAGGTAAATTTTCAATTGCCTATTTTGATTTAAAGGAAAAAAACGCATTGATTTCTGACTCATCCAATATTTCTGTTCAAGCAGGTAAAAGACAAAATAAAGGGGTTGAGTTACAGGCAGATATTCGGGTGACAGATTCTTGGTCAGTTTTGGCAAATTATACCCATTATCATTCTCGTCAGGATTTATCATCGGATAAAACCATTCAGACACCTTTGACACCAAAGAATATGGCTTCAGCTCAGGTGAAATATGAATTTATTGATGGTGCCTTAGAAGGATTAAGTTTAAGCACGGGCTTAAGATATGTGGGTTCCACAACGGATGAGCAGTATTATTCTGGGTATAAAGTGTCTTCATATACCTTATGGGATGTTATGGCACAATATAAGATCAATCAAAATTGGCAGTTACAGTTAAATGTTCGTAATATTACTGATAAAGATTATTTGTCAGGCTGTAGTTTCTACTGTTATTACGGTGCACCACGTACCATTACAGGCAGATTAACGTACACTTGGAATTAAGAAGGGGTTATTACAACCTATTTTTTATCAAGCCACATGGTTAACATGTGGCTTTGTTTTTTTAGGGGTGGTAAAAATAAAAAACACTAACGAAGTTTTTTAAGTTGTATATTGGTTTTTCTTATTTGTCGTTTAAACCCATTTTTTAATTTTTGATGATATAAAAACCAGCCTCCTATGGCACCAATTATGCTCCCCAAAGTAATATCCAAAATGCGGGTATAAACTGAAAGGTCAGGTGAGCTTCTGATACTGTGTCCAGCTTCAGCCAGGAAAATAGTTAAAGCGGTGATAAACACAACTGCCATAGCATAATTACGCACAACCAATAGTTCCACACAAAATTGTAAAGTGATAATCGCCAGACAAATACTTAAGGTTGATAGTTGTAAATTTAATAAAAACCATGCTAAACCAACCCCAATAAATGTGCCTACAATACGGTGTAAGCTTCTTTGCCATATGTGTTTGCTGTTTATGCCTTGCATAACTGCAGCGCAAGAAACAGGTACCCAATAGGGATTATCAAGGTTTAATAAATAAGCAATTAATAATGATGAGCCAATAAAAAAACCATCAATAGCAGCTTCAAATATTAAAAAATAATTGTCATTTTTATTAATAATAACATTGGTTCTAGATGGTTGATTTCTTAAGGTCACAATGGAATAAATAAAGGCTAATAGACAAGTTGAAATAGTTCCCATAGTGATTAAGCCAATTTTTTTGGGAATATCATACAAATCAAAAGGCATACAAATGGCAATGGCTGTAATCAAAATGAAGAAAAATGAACCTGGTGGTTTGAGTTTGAAATATTTGGTCAGGTAAGACAAAATAAATATATAAAAACCAAGTGCAAATGGCGCTAGGATAGCGTTAAAGCTAAAAATGATGCCAAATAAAAAAGAAACAATGAAAACGAATGAACAAATAATCAGCAGTAATATTCGATTGATTAAAGATGTGTTGGGTAAATATAAAATCAATAACCCAGACATAGACGCTAAAATACCGTCTTCTACCTTGTCTAAAAAATAACCAGTCATTAAGGGCATGCCAATACAAAGTGCCGCTAATATGGGAACGTGCCAACTTCGTTCGGTTTGTCTAAATTGAATAAAACTTTTTAAATCATCTTTTGAAATCATTTGGGCATTAAATTTCTATATTTTTGTACAAAAGGTACATATTATTTCATAAGTTATCAATTATATAAAAAAGGTATTGTGAACAACGACTATGTGGGTGATAGTAAAGGCCAATTATAGATTTTAGAAATAATGATTGTCATCAAAATAGGAGTTTTTACATGATTAAAAAAATATTCGTGTTGTTTTCGTTAGCTGTGTTATCAAGTAGTTTACTGTTTGCGAAGCCTTTGGCTGTGATCCCCAAACAGGAAAAGACAATTGAAATTGTTTTTGTTATTGACACAACCGGCTCCATGGGCGGTTTAATTGAAGGCGCCAAAACGAAGGTGTGGAGTATTATTAATGATGTTATGCAAAATCAGAGGAGTGCAGCTAAAGTTAAAGTTGGTTTGGTTGCCTATAGAGATAGAGGTGATGAGTATGTGACTCAAGTTACGCCATTAAGCGAGAATTTGGATCAAATTTATACAACATTAATGGGCTTTAAAGCTCAAGGTGGTGGTGATACGCCTGAAGATGTGCGTATGGCGTTACGTGATGCCTTAGCTCAAGGTGGTTGGTCTAAGCCAGAAAAAAATATTTCTCAAATTATCTTTTTAGTTGGCGATGCACCTTCTCACCGTGATTATAAAGACGTGCCAGATGTCATCACGACCACCAAAGCCGCAAAAGCCAAGGGCATTATTGTGAATACTATTCAATGTGGCTCTATAAAAGGTACAGCTGATGAGTGGAGAACAATTGCTCAGTATGGTGGGGGGGAGTACTTTGCCATTGCTCAAACTGGGGGTGTTGTGACGATTAATACGCCATATGATCAAGAATTGGTACGCTTAAATACGCAATTAGGAAAAATGTATGTACCTGTAGGTAATGCTGCTAAACGGCAAACTGCTCTTTCTGGCTTTGTGGCTCAAGAGTCTAAAATTAAGGCCGCTCCTGCTGAAGCTCAGGCTGCTCGTGCGGTTAATAAGAGTATGAATGCTTATGCTTATTCTAGTGATGATTTAATTCAAGGGGTGGAAAATAAAACAATAGATTTGAAAAAATTAAAGAACGAAGAATTGCCAACCAATATGCAAAGTATGACTGATGCGCAAAAAGAAGCATATGTGCAAGAGTTGATTGCTGAACGTACCACTTTGAAAAACAAAATTAAGGATTTAGCAAAACAGCGTGATGAGTATATCGTCAAACAAAAAAGAGAATCAGGTTCTCAAGATAGTTTTGATTCTGCCGTATCACGTGCATTATTAAAACAAGTTAAATAGTTTCATTTATTCTTTTCTTCCATTTTATTAGGGCATTGATGTGATCATCTTGCCCTAATTTTATGTGGATTAAAAACAATGCTATAGATTTTTTGTTTTGGTTTTTTATATTATTTTTGTTTTGTTAATCAAATATTTTGAAATGTAGATTTGTGGCGGTTTAATAGCATTTTTAATTAATAAAAATGATAAGTTATGTAAAAAACCATTTTGTTTTTTGCTTTTTTTGATAATTTATATTTATAATTAATGGGTAAATTTTCAATTTATTATTAATTTATATTTTTAAATGTCGGGGACAAAATGAAAACACAAAATAGTAAAAAACATAAAGATGGAAAGAAAAAAAATACGGTTACCATTATTTTTTCTGGTGACAATAGTGTTTATTCAAAAAAAGATTTGAAAAAAAGAAAAAAGATATTTTGTGCAGTAGTTAATAAGCTTGCTTATTTAGATACATCTATTCTGAAAAGAATTAATGAAAATTTAACTGTTGGATTTGAAACACCTAAAAAATAAATAGATGGGCAAAATACATTTATTTATTTTGCCCGTTTATTATTCTTTTTTGCTTACAATACAGCAATAGGGTAAGAACCAATTATTTTGATAAAGCTGACATCACTTTCCAGTTCAGTTAAGGACTGGGCAACATTCTCTTGCTTTTGATGTCCTTCAATGTCAATAAAAAACACATATTCCCATAAGCCTGTACGAGAAGGACGGCTTTCAAATTTAGTCATGGAAACGCCATGTTCAGCAAAAACTTTTAGTAGTTCATAGATGCTGCCAGCTCGATGCGCAACGGATACAATTAAAGAAGTTTTGTCATGTCCGCTAATATCGGTTAGTTGATGCCCTAATACCAAAAATCGAGTTGTATTATTAGGCTCATCTTCAATATTAGAAGCTATTTTTATTAAGTGGTAGCGCTCTGCTGCTGCTTGAGAAGCAATAGCCGCAATATGGTTATGTTCACTGGCTATTTTTGCCGCCTCAGCATTACTTGAAACAGGCACACGTTTGACTGATGCAGGTAAGTTACGATTAAGCCATTCGTGGCATTGTCCCAAAGCTTGAGGGTGAGCGCATATCTCCTTGATACAGCTCATGTCTCCATCTTTGTTTAATAGGTGATGGTGAATACGTAACATCACTTCCCCACAGGCTTTTAAAGGAGAAGCAACCAGTAAGTCTAAAGTTCTACCGACTGCGCCTTCTGTTGAGTTTTCAATAGGAGCAACGACATAGTCTGCTTGACGGGCTTCAACTAAGCGAAATGCATCGTCAATTGAATGACATGCTTGTGTTTTTGCTGCGTGCCCAAAGTGTTTCGTTGTGGCCAGTTGACTAAATGTACCCTCTGGACCAAGGTAGGCAATGGTTAAAGGGCGCTCAACAGCCAAACATTCACTCATGATTTCCCTGAATAGACGAGCAACTGCTTCGTTGGGTAATAGTCCAGAATTAAGGGATTGAATACGTTTTAAAACTTGAGCTTCTCTTTCTGGTCGATAAACAACGCCACTTCCTTTTAAGGCACCGATTGCATGAGCATGTTCAGCCCTTTTGTTTAATAAGGTTAAAATTTCCTGATCAATATTGTCTATTGCCTGACGATGGGGTTGTAGTTGGTCATCTGACACGATAAATATCCTTTTTAATATCCAGATTATTATTTTAACTTAAACTGAATAGATATAAACATACATTGATTAAATTTAGTGTTGTCCTTTAAATTCAATTAAGTATGCTTGATTATCTACTTTTACTGTGGCGATATAATCCATTCTATGGTCTGTACAAACAGGCAGTCGAACATTTTGTGCTTCTTTTTGTTCCGTATTATTGTGGCTATTGATTAGTTTATAACGGTTAAACCCCATATCCATATTTTTCATTTCAAACTGAACACTGACATTACGTTCACTAGCTTTAGAGCTTTTATATAAAATGGAAAAGGGGGTTTTGCTATTAAGCGTGCCAATAAATTGAATTTCGTCACCATTGGGTAGTTCACAGCCGGCTTTGATATTGCATGATGGTATTTTGACCACCAGATTTTGATCAGGTGTGTGCCGATCATTGAAAAACCATACAACCAAAAAAACGACTTTTATACTGGCTGCAACCAGCAAAATAGAAGCAATAGTGATTTTTTGTTGTCGAGTCAGCTTGTCCATTGATTGCCTTCTACGATACTGCATGCATATTGGTTTAAAATTTGTTTTGTGTGTATTGGCTCGGTTGGGTTCACAATAAGAGCAGTTGGCATATTGTTTTTTAATGCTTCAAACATAGTATGTAGCTCTTGTATATTGGTGATGCTTAAAACAGCCGCATCGAGCTTAAGTTGAGCACATTTTTCCCATTCTTGAGGGGTGTTGATTTGAGCAACAACCCATTGATGAGATTTGGGTTTTGTTTTGAGTTTGTGGAGTTCTTCTGGATTTAATAATAGACCAGAATCAGCAGTGGCATGATTGCTTGGTTTGAGTATCAGTTGATGAGAAAAAAGGCTGCCTTGTAATTGTGTTGTTGGGTGCCCAAAAAAACAACGGGGTATGCTCAGTGCTTTTAAAATAGGTTCGTTTGCTTCTAGCATTGGGCCAACCGTTAAGTTAAGTGGATTTTGCCAGCTGATTTGTTGCTGCTCTTTCATTTGTGGTACCCCTTGCCAGCGGGTGACCCAAAAAAAGTGCAGGTAAACATAATGATGCTCATATTCATGTTTTTTGGTAAGCCACGGCAAAGCCTCGATGACTTCAATATTTAATTCTTCCAAAAGCTCTCGTTTTAAGGCTTCAAATTCTGTTTCTTTTGCTTCAACTTTACCACCAGCGAATTCCCAAAAACCTGCGTGCGATTTACCTTCTGGGCGGCTACTTAATAAAATAAGCCCTTCCTCGTTAAAGATAATACCCGCAACCACATGTAAAATATTCTTCTGAGTCATTATTGATGTCCAATAGATAATCGAGCCATTTGCATGACCTTTTTCATTTGTTTGATTGCTTCAGGTAAACCTAAAAATATGGCTTGGCTAATCAATGCGTGTCCAATATTTAATTCTTTAATTTCTTTGATTTGGGCAATGGGCGTGACATTATGGATGTTTAGCCCATGTCCTGCATTGACAACTAACCCCAGAGATTGAGCAAAGGAACTTGCTTGTTTTATGCGATGTAATTCCTGTTCTTTTTCTATGCACCCTTGAGCATCTGCATAGGCTCCTGTGTGTAATTCAATGACAGGGGCGCCTATATCTTTTGCCGCTTGGATTTGCGCTAAGTCAGCATCAATAAATAAAGAGGCTCGTATGTTTGCGTTTGAAAGTTCTTGAATAAAGTGTGCAATTTGTGTTTGTTTGCTTAAAACATCCAATCCACCTTCAGTGGTGACTTCTTCTCGCTTTTCTGGAACCAAGCAGACATCTTCTGGTTGTACTTGCAAGGCATTTTCCAGCATTTCATTTGTCAGAGCCATTTCTAAATTCATACGGGTTTGTAATGCTTGTTTAATTAAAAAAACATCTGCATCTTTTATGTGACGCCTATCTTCTCTCAGATGCAGTGTGATTAAATCAGCTCCGTAAGTTTCTGCCATTAATGCTCCTTCAAGAGGGCTGGGGTAAGTGGTTCCCCTTGCATTACGTAAAGTGGCGATATGATCTATATTTACACCTAACAGCATATGGGTTTCTCTTTCAAGTAAACTGGTTTAATTGGGTAATTAATTTTCGGCTACTGAGGTTTTCTGGTAACCTAAAATTCAAAAACAAGCGGTTTAATGTCAAAATATCGGTTTTACTTTGTGTTTGGCTCAGTGTTTGGTTGTGTAAATCAATTAAGCTTTGCCCTTGAATTACGACAGTATTTTCCAGCTTTTCTAAACTATCATGATAAAGTTGAGGCGGCTGTTCTGGGTGCATTAGGTATTGTTTATCTGCTTCAATAGGTTGGTTATTGTTGTCGTGTGAGATATCTGGTGCAAAACCAAGTAAATCAAGTAGTGACCATTCAAATAAACGCAAATTTAAAGTAGGTGACTGATTGGTGCATAAGGCATGTGCTATTTTTTCAAAAGCCTGAAATAAAGCAGCAGATGCATCATCTCTTACGGTTAATTTAAGCATGAGTTCATTCACATATAAACCAGATAATAGTGCTTGCCCATTAGGTTGAGGCCAACCTTGTAAACGGGTTACTGTATGTAAAGTCCGCAGTTCATTATTGCCGAACCAAGAAATTTCTAATGGTGTAAAAGGCATTAATGTACCCCGAAGCATTGATTGAGGTTTTCGGGCACTGCGTGCCAATAAAGGCACTCGTCCATAATCTTTGCTGTATATCTCTAGCCATAAACTGCTTTCTTTCCAAGGATAGCTGGTCAAAAGATAACAAGGTTGTTGGTCTACTCGGTTATTTGGCTGGACTTTACGCATAAAATAAATTGATTTTACTCAAAGAGGTATTATAACGTACAACTTGGGTGAGAAGTAGTGAACACTTTAATACGATAACTATTTAATATCGATCATCATTTATTTGACCAAAAAAATTATTTTTCATTAGGAAAACTATTTAGATTTTTAATTAAATTGATTGAATTATTGTATAAAGGTTTGCATTCAGTAAAAAAATATGTTTAAATAAAAAATCAATAAATTTTTGTTGCTTTTTAATTAAATCTTTTAGATTAATTGTTACGTAAAACCGATAAAATTAATTATCTTCAGTCTCAAAATATATTAATCATAAATATACTGTGGTTTTTATAGATTAAGATTTTGTTTTTATAAAATCTATTTTAGATTTTTATCAAATTTATATATGGCTTAAAGCAGCTTTTGGAAATTAATATAGGTTTTTCCATATTAATAGCATATTTCCATCAAAATATTATTTTTGTAGGGGCGATCCTGTACCTCGGTTCAGGTGGGGCTTTGTTTTTTCAAAAATATCAGGAGCGTTATGGATAGAAAACATTTTATTTATTTCATATAAAAAGGAGTAGAAAAATTAATGAGTAAAATCAATATCGAAAAATTATTCCTCATTTTTGGCGCCAATAAAAAGCAGGCGATGAAAATGTTAAAACAAGGAAAAAGCAAAAAAGAAATTCATACTAAAACGAAGTGTACTGTAGCCGTTAATGATGTCAATTTATCGATTAAAGAAGGCGAAATTTTTGTCATTATGGGGTTATCTGGAAGTGGTAAGTCTTCATTGTTACGTTGTTTAAATATGTTGAATATACCAACATCAGGTTCTATTCGTATTGATGGTGATGATATTACTCAAATGAATAAAGAAGCCTTGTTGAATTTGCGTCGACATAAGATCAGCATGGTTTTTCAAAATTTTGGCTTATTGCCGCATCGAACCATTTTAGAAAACGTTGCTTTTGGATTAGAAATACAAGGAGCTTCTCTTGCGGATAGACACAAAAAGGCAGAAGAAATTATTCAAATAGTTGGTTTAAAGGGATATGAGCATACCTATCCAAATCAATTAAGTGGTGGTATGCAGCAAAGAGTTGGTATAGCCAGAGCCATTGCCAATGATTCACAGATTTTGTTAATGGACGAAGCATTTAGTGCATTAGATCCTTTGATTCGTACACAAATGCAGGACGACTTATTGCAAATTCAGCAAAAATTAAAAAAGACGATTATTTTTATTACACATGATTTAGATGAAGCGCTTAAATTGGGCAATACAATTGCCATTATGAAAGATGGTGTGGTTGTTCAGCAAGGTACATCAGAAGATATTCTTTTAAATCCAGCAGATGATTATGTCAAAGCGTTTACCGAAAGTGTTGATTTAGCCAAAATCATTACAGCCTCTTCTATTATGGAACCATTTAAGGCCAAGGTTCAATTAGGTAAGGATGGCCCTGCAGCAACCATTCGGCAAATGGAGCGTTTTTACATGAAATTTATGCCTGTTATTGATGAAATGAACGGTTTTAAGGGGTATATACGTGAAAAAGATGTTCGAAAACAGATTGAGAAAAATCAACATGAAATTCAATCTATTTTAGTTGATGTGCCTAAAGTTTTGGCCGATATGCAAATATCTGATTTATTGCCACTATTTATCAATCAAAAATACCCATTGGTTGTGGTCAATCACCATGATCATCCATTAGGGTATATCCGTTACTCTGATGTGGTTGCAATGGTGACTGGATATGATGATGAAGCGGTTCAAGCAATTATTGAAAATGCAAATTAAAAGTGAGGCACAATGAATAAATTAAATATAGGAACACATGTTGAAAAATTTGTTGAGTGGTTGTCTAAAATAGGCGAACCCGTATTTCATCAAATGACAAAATTGATTGAATTCTCCGTTGATACACTACAAAGCCTTCTATTAGCTGTTTCACCCTTTCTCATCATTGCCGTACTGACCGTTATAATGTTTCTTTTGAAATGTAGGGGAAGTAAATTATCGTTCAATAAAACACGATTAAAAGAAACATTGGGCTTACCTCTTTTTTGTTTATTGGGGCTTTTGCTTATTTATTGGATGGGGTTTTGGCAAGAGGCAATCGATACTTTAGTGTTGGTACTGGTTTCTACTGTCATTATTTTAATGATTGGTATTCCTCTAGGAATATGGTGCGCCAAGCAGAGTAAAGTAAATTTTATTGTACGACCATTACTTGATTTTATGCAAACCATGCCAGCTTTTGTGTATTTGATTCCTGCTATTTTATTTTTCTCTGTTGGTAATGTGCCCGGCGTGATTGCAACCATTATTTTCTCATTGCCTCCTGCTGTCAGAATGACTTCCCTTGGCATCAAAGAGGTTCCTCCTCAAATAGTTGAAGCATCTGTTGCCTTTGGTTGTACCAGTACACAAACCTTATTTAAGGTACAAATTCCATTAGCCATGCCCACTATTTTAGCTGGGGTCAATCAGGTCATTATGTTGGCATTATCTATGGTGGTGATTTCTTCTATGGTCGGCGCGGGAGGATTGGGTGAAAGTGTGTATACCGGTATTTTACAGGCCAATATCGCTTTAGGTTTTGAAGCTGGGCTATGCGTTGTGATTTTGGCGATTATATTGGATCGGGCCACTCAGTCTTTAGGTAAGAAAAATAAATAAAAGTATTTATAGGAGCGTTATGTTTATGAAAAAAATAATCAGTATTTTTGTTATGGTTTGTTGTGTTTTTTTAGTGGCATCTTGTTCAGACAATGGCTCAACAACTTCAAACACAACAGCAAAAGAGCAAAAGGAAGTCTCCATTTTGTATCCCAGTTGGGCAGAAGGTGTAGCAGTGACTTATTTAAGCAAAGTTGTGCTGGAAGAGAAGGGCTATAAAGTTGATTTAAAACGTTTGGAGCCAGGTTTGATTTATGCTTCTCTTTCTAAGGGAGATGCAGATGTGTATATGGATGCATGGTTACCATATACACATAAAGATTATTGGGATAAATATGGTGCACAGTTGGATGTTATTGGCACCATTTTTGAAAATGGGACAACGGGTTTGGTTGTGCCAGATTATGTGAACATTGATTCGATTGAACAGTTAAATGCCAATAAAGGACAATTTAACGGTAAAATTTATGGTATTGGTTCAGGTTCAGGTATTCATACCAATACATTAGCTGCAATAAAAACGTATCAATTAGATTTCCAACAAGTAACTTCGTCTGAAACGACAATGATCACTGCATTGAAAAAAGCCATTTCAAAAAACGAACCTATTGTGATTACTGGCTGGAAACCGCATTTTATGTGGAATGATTATAAGTTAAAAACATTGCAAGACCCTAAAAATGTTTATCCTACCGATAAAATAAAAATTGTTGCCAAGAAAGGATTTACACAAGAACAACCTGAGCTGGTTAAGTTTTTTGGTGCTTTTGTTTTAGACGAATCTTTATTGTATGAATTAATGGGTGATGTACAAGCAGATCAAAACCCAGAAATAGGCGCAAAAATATTTTATGAAAAACACAAAAGTGAAATAGATAATTGGTTAAAATCAAGTAGTCAACAGTAAACAGATACTGAATTGTATTTTGAGCGTGATAAGAACGGCTGTTTTAGCCGTTCTTTTTTTATCATATTTGTTATTTTGATTCATTAATGTTTTTGTTCTATAAAAACTATTTATATTTCCGTATATTTGAAATATTATTCTTTGCTGCCCATGAAGTTGATGAAAATCAAACTTTGTATTCCTGAAATGTGAAAAAATCTATATACGAAAATTCCGTTAAGATATTTGTTGAAAACAGGTTATTAATAGTTTGTTGAAATGTCTTTAATATCATGTGATCACATACTACATAAGGGTGGACAGCATGCAAGAAAATCTCATCAATCAAGTAATGGCAGAAGTAACCAGGCGAATTCAGGAAAGCAATAAAACATCTGATGATACGGCTAAAAATGCACCAAATGCTCAAGCTGCATTGGCTATGCCAGAATTCGTTGGCACAGCAATTGGGCACACAATTGGTTTGGTCATTCCAAATGTCGACTCTTCTTTACATTCTTTTATGAAATTGGATAAGCGTTATCGCGCTTTAGGTATTCTCGGTGCACGTACTGGTGCTGGCCCACAAATTTTAGCCGCAGACGAGGCGGTTAAGGCATGTAATGTAGATGTGTTGTCTATTGAGTTGCCAAGAGATACAGAAGGTGGTGCAGGTCATGGTTCTTTAATTATTTTTGGCTCAGATGATGTAGCCGATGCGCATCGTGCAGTTGAAGTCGCTTTAGCTGAAATAGACCGCACCATGGGAGACGTGTATGGTAATGAGGCAGGACATTTAGAGTTTCAATATACTGCTCGCGCCAGCCATGCATGCAATAAAGCATTTAATGCGCCAATTAATAAAGCATTCGGTTTGATTGTTGGTGGTCCAGCTGCAATTGGTGTGGTCATGGCCGATACAGCAATTAAAGCCGCTCAAGTTGATGTCGTTGGGTATGGTTCACCAGGCAATGGTGGCACAAGTTTTAGTAATGAGGCCATTTTAATGATTTCTGGTGATTCGGGTGCGGTGCGTCAAGCGGTGATTTCTGCTAGGGAAGTTGGGTTGAAATTATTGGGTGCGATGGGTAGTGAGCCTAAATCTACTACGACACCTTATATTTAACCTTTCCTGACAGGAGAATAATATGAAATCCAAACGTTTTGAGGTTCTTGCCAATCGCCCAGTTAATCAGGATGGTTTTGTTAAAGAGTGGCCAGAAGTTGGCTTTATTGCCATGAATGGCCCAAACGATCCTAAACCCAGTATTCGTATTGAAAATGGAAAAGTAGTTGAATTAGACGGCAAACGTCGTGAAGAGTTTGACTTTAATGATCGCTTTATTGCTGATTATGCGATTAATTTATCCCGCTCTGAAGAAGCAATGGCGATACCTTCACAAAAATTTGCTGCCATGCTTTGTGATGTCAATATTCCTCGTAAGGATTTGGTGCCGCTGACTACAGCAATGACACCAGCCAAAATTTGTGAAGTATTGGGTTTTATGAATGTGGTTGAAATGATGATGGCCATGCAAAAAATGCGCGCTCGTAAAACCCCATCTAATCAATGTCATGTCACTAATATTAAAGATAATCCAGTACAAATTGCGGCTGATGCAGCAGAAGCGGCACTTCGTGGGTTTGACGAGCAAGAAACAACAGTCGGAATTGTTCGCTATGCACCATTTAATGCATTATCTTTATTAGTGGGTTCTCAAACTGGTCGTGGTGGTATTTTGACCCAGTGTTCTGTAGAAGAAGCAACAGAATTAATGTTAGGGATGCGTGGCTTAACTGCTTATGCAGAAACGGTGTCTGTTTACGGTACAGAGCAAGTGTTTGTTGATGGTGATGATACGCCTTGGTCTAAATCATTTTTAGCATCTGCTTATGCTTCTCGTGGTTTAAAAATGCGTTTTACTTCGGGTACAGGCTCAGAAGTACAAATGGGGTATGCGGAAGGTAAATCCATGTTGTATCTGGAAGCTCGTTGTATCTTTATTACTAAAGGTGCAGGGGTGCAAGGCCTACAAAATGGTTCAATCAGTTGTATCGGGGTGCCTGGTGCAGTGCCTTCAGGCATTCGTGCAGTGTTGGCGGAAAACCTTATTACCACTATGCTGGATTTAGAGGTTGCCTCTGGTAATGACCAAACCTTCTCTCACTCTGATATGCGCCGTACAGCAAGAGCATTAATGCAAATTTTACCAGGAACAGATTTTATTTTCTCAGGTTATAGTGCCACACCAAACTACGACAATATGTTTGCTGGTTCAAACTTTGATGCAGAAGATTTTGATGATTACAACATCATTCAACGTGACTTAAAAGTCGATGGGGGTTTACGCCCAGTAGCAGAAGAAGATGTGATCAAAATTCGCAATAAAGCAGCCCGTGTATTGCAAGGCGTGTTCAAACAACTTGGTTTGCCAGAAATTACTGATGCAGAAGTTGAAGCTGCAACCTATGCCCATGGCAGTAAAGACATGCCAGAGCGTAATGTTGTAGAGGACTTAAAATCAGCAGAAGATATGTTAAAACGTGGTGTAACAGGGGTAGATGTTGTAAAAGCTTTGGTTCAAGCAGGTTTTAACGATATTGCTGATAGAGTATTTAATTTGCTCAAACAACGCGTGTCTGGCGATTACTTGCATACTTCTGCCATTATTGTTGATGGTTTCCATGTGAAAAGTGCTGTAAATGATCTGAATGATTATCAAGGCCCCGGTACTGGTTACATCATGAGTGATGAGCGCTGGGAGGAAATCAAAAATATTTCTAATGCCCGTGGTCCAGAAGACTTTGAATAAAGATCAAAAAAGGATAGAACGATGCAAGTAAATGAAAATGAATTACGCCAAATCATAGATGGTGTATTAAAAAGCTTGACTGGCCAAGATGTTCCTCTCCAAGGTTCAACTGCACAAAAAACGACATCTGCTGCAAACTGTCAAGGTAAGATGAGAGAGATGGGGGATGCTCAGGTAGGTAAACAAAGCGATGAAGTCGTTTTGGCTGTTTCTCCTGCTTTTATGATGAGCCAAACCAAAACCATTTTGGGTATTCCTCATGATCAGGTTATTCGCCAGATTGTCGCAGGTATTGAAGAGGAAGGTGTTAAAGCACGTATTGTGAAAGTGTATAAAACTTCCGATGTGTCTTTTATTGCTCATGAAGCCGCTAAATTAAGTGGTTCTGGTGTGGGCATTGGTATTCAGTCAAAAGGCACTGCGGTTATTCATCAGAAAGATTTATTTCCTTTGAGTAACTTAGAGTTATTTCCGCAAGCACCTTTAATTGATTTAGAGACTTATCGTGCCATTGGCAAAAATGCGGCTAAATATGCAAAAGGCGAGGCACCTAATCCTGTACCTGTTCGTAATGACCAAATGGCTCGTCCAAAATATCAGGCAACAGCAGCCTTATTGCATATTAAAGAAACTGAGCATGTTGATCGTCATAAAAAATCTCAGCTTGTTGAGTTTTCACAAAATTAATCAGGAGGAAGTCATACCATGAGTCAAGAAATAGATATTCAAAAAGTGATACAGGGTGTTCTTTCTGCTTTGAATAACCCAATGGCGGCAAATAATGCTGCCTCTGGCAGCACTAATGGTGGCAAATTAACTGTACAAGATTATCCGCTTGCCGAAAAAAGACCTGATCTTGTTCGTACACCAACAGGTAAAGCACTGGATGAGCTGACATTGGAAAAACTGTGCAAAGGTGAAGTAACTGGAGAAGACATGCGTATTGCTCCACAAACTTTAGAAATGCAGGCTCAAATCAGTGAGGCAGCAGGTCGTGCACCTTTGGCTCGTAATATGCGTAGAGCAGCAGAACTTATCGCTATTCCAGATGAGCGTGTTTTGGAAATTTATAATGCATTACGCCCAAATCGTTCAACTAAAGAAGAGCTTTTGGCGATTGCTGATGAGCTTGAGAATAAATACAATGCAAAAATTAATGCAGGTTTTGTTAGAGAAGCTGCAGAAGTCTATGCAACACGCGATATGCTACGTAAAAACAACTAAATGTTGGTAATACAATAGGGCATATTGCTTTGCTTGATCGGTAATATGCCTATTTGATCATAAAATTGGGTAGAACATATGAAGTTATTCGCTGGGATTGATATTGGTAATGCCACAACAGAAACTGCTATTGCGCAGTTAAACAGCGATGGCTCTATGACAATTGTTTCTGATGGGCTTGTTAAAACCACTGGCGTTAAAGGAACAAGCCAAAATATTCATGGCATTTTTGGTTCCTTAAAAAATGCCCTTGATAAAATCGGTGCATCATATGCTGATTTAGCATCTATTGCCATTAATGAAGCGGCGCCTGTTATTGGCGATGTGGCAATGGAAACCATTACTGAAACCATTATTACCGAATCAACCATGATTGGCCATAATCCAGAAACCCCTGGTGGTTTGGGTTTAGGGATTGGTCAAACCATAGCTTTTGAACAATTGGGCCAAGCTAGGCCAAATACCCCTTATATTGTCGTTGTGCCTAAAGACCATGATTTTGCTGATATTGCGCAAAGGATAAATCAAGCGTTTGAACGTTTAGTTGATATTCAAGCGGCTATTTTGCAGCAAGATGATGGAGTGTTGGTGTGTAATCGATTAAATAAGATTATCCCAATTGTTGATGAAGTTAAATTAATTGAAAAAGTACCTTTAGGCGTGCGTTGTGCTGTAGAAGTAGCCGCTCCTGGTAAAGTCGTGGAAAGTTTGTCTAATCCATATGGGGTTGCCACCGCATTTGAATTAAGCGCTGAAGAAACCAAAATGATTGTACCCATTGCCCGAGCTTTAATTGGTACACGCTCTGCTGTTGTATTAAAAACCTTGGCAGGAGATGTTAAAGAAAGAGTGATTCCCGCAGGGGAAATTACTTTCTTGGGTGGTAAACATACTCGTAGCGTCAATGTAGATGCGGGTGCTCAAAGTATTATGCAGGTACTTGAGTCGTGTAAGCCTTTATGTGATATTCGAGGGGAACCAGGTACGCATGCAGGAGGGATGCTGGAGAGGGTGCGGCAAGTGATGGCTGATTTAACCAATGCGCACCCTAAAGATATTTATATCCATGATTTACTGGCAGTAGATACATTTATCCCACAACATGTTAAAGGTGGTTTAGCTGGTGAATTTTCAATGGAAAATGCAGTCGGTATTGCTGCTATGGTACAAGCTGACAGATTACAAATGCAAAAAATTGCACAAGAGCTTTCAGAACAGTTAAATGTACCTGTTCAAGTCGGTGGGGTTGAGGCGGATATGGCCATTAAAGGTGCTTTAACCACACCAGGCACAAAAATACCTGTTGCCATTATTGATATGGGGGCAGGTTCCACCGATTCGTCTATCATGGACAGTCATAAAAATGTGCACTCTGTTCATTTAGCTGGCGCTGGCAATATGGTGACCATGATCATCAATACTGAGTTGGGGTTGGAGAACAATGTATTGGCTGAAGAAATTAAAAAATACCCTTTAGCCAAAGTAGAAAGTTTGTTTCATATACGACATGAAGATGGTACCGTACAATTTTTTAATCAACCTTTGTCACCAGAAGTATTTGCTAGAGTGGTGATTTTGCGTGAAGATGATATGGCGCCTATTCCAACCAAACATTCTTTAGAGCAAATACGGCGTGTGCGTATTGAAGCAAAACGTAAAGTTTTTGTGGTGAATACTTTACGTGCTTTACGTGAAGTAAGCCCTACAGGTGAAATAAGAGACATTGATCATGTTGTTTTGGTGGGTGGTTCTGCCTTGGATTTTGAAGTCCCACAACTGGTTACTGATGCTTTATCTCAATATGGCGTGGTTGCTGGTAGAGGTAATATACGCGGTGTTTTAGGGCCGCGTAATGCTGTGGCAACAGGACTTGTATTAAGTGCGAATAAAGAAGATCGCTTATGATGCCTGTATACAAGAAACCACAGATTGAAGTATTTATTGCACATGCTGACAATGCAGAGCAAATTAAAAAAGCGCTTGCAGAAGGTATGGAAGAAGAAGGTGTTCCTTACCATTTTTGTGCACAAAATGAACCATTAAATGCAGTTGATTTAGCCAGATTGGCTGCTCAAGAGTCACCGTTACAAGTAGGTGTTGGTGTGGACAAACAAGGCTCTATTGCGATTCATCATCAAAAATTACCTGATGATCGGCCTTTGTTTTTAGTTCATTTACCATATCCTAATACTCAAATGCGTAAGTTAGGAAACCATGCAGCAAGGCTTGTTAAAGGTTTACCTTTTGATTTAACCGAATAAGGCTTTAAAGCCATAGAAAAATAACGGAGCAGTTATGGACAGCAAAACATTATTACCAAACGATTTGGTTGAGGTTATTTCTCAAACCGTATTAGCGGTAATGAATCATGCTGGTGCTGATGTCACATTAAAACAGGCAGAATTTTTAGCAAAACAAGCACAAAAAAGAGCCAATCAGATTGGTGTGCCTATGAGCATTGCCGTAGTGGACAGCAGCACTAATTTGGTTTTACACCAACGTATGGAAAAAGCACTTTTAGTCAGTGTGAATGCTGCTTTGAATAAAGCTTACACAGCTGCTTCTTTTGGTATGTCTTCTGGAAAGCTATTGGATATTACACAATCTGAAATGGTTTTAACCGCATTACAAAATGGCGATGGTCGCATTATGCCTTTATCAGGTGGTTTACCCATTGTTGTCAATGAACAAATAATTGGTGCAATAGGTGTCAGTGGTGGGCAGGCAAACCAAGATGAAGAAGTTGCACTTTATGCCTTACAAGCATTTAGTCAAACACCTTGTGAAGGTTAAATTGATATGAATTTAGATTCTCAGCAATTACAACAATTAATCACCAACATTGTGTTAAATCAGGTACAGGATGTAGGTTCTGCACCTGTTGTAGCTGCCACAAATATTGATGCTACTCTTAAGTCGGCTAAAAAAGCACAAAATCAGCTTGTTGGTTTGCCTTTAAAAAAACGAGAACAATTAATTTGTACCATTAGAACGCATATTGGTGCTCATCAAGAGCAATGGGCAAAAACCATTGTTCAAAATACGCAAATGGGTAATTGTGAGGATAAAGTAACCAGTTTTCATTTGATCAGTTATTACACACCTGGTTTAGATTGTTTGGAAGCAACTGTAGATACAGGGGATGATGGGTTAACATTACATGAGTATTCCCCTTATGGGGTGGTATTGGTTAGTTTACCTTACTATTATGCGGTAGAAGCATTATTGTCTAATATCATCAGTGCCTTAAGTGCAGGTAATGCCATTATTTTTGGTGTGGCTGAGCCGCTTTATCAGATATGTCAACAAATAGCTTTATCTATTAACCAAGCCATTGTGGCACAAGGTGGGCCTGATTTTTTAATTCATATCTTTACAGAAAACCATTTACAAGCACTAACTGTTCATGATGATATTGATTTATTGTTATTAACAGGTCAGGAAGCATTGTCTTCTGTACCTTTTGACAAAAAATTAATTGTGACTGGTTCTGCTCATACACCTGTTCTTGTAGATGAAACTGCACAAATTGCTCAGGCGGCAGAGCATATTGTCTCTGGTGCCAGTTTTGATCATAATTTATCTTGTTTATCAGAAAAAGTCATTATCGCTGTTGATGCTATAGCAGATTTTTTATTGCATCATTTAGTGATGAATGGTGCTTATCTCGTGAGTCAGACCGATATGCTCAGGAGGCTAGAGTATTTATTAATGAGTGAGAACCAGCTAAAAGGACGCTCAGCAACAGATATTTTGAACCTATTAGGTGTTTATGATCAACAGGATGTCAAACTATTGATAATTGAAACAGATGAACATCACTCATTTGTTTGGCAAGACCTTATGTTACCTGTTTTACCTTTTGTCCGTGTAAAAGATGTTGATAACGCCATTAATATTGCCGCACAAATTAGTGGAAAAAATCGTCATACGGCAGTAATGCACTCAAAACATATTGATCATTTAACGCGTTGTGCCAAGACATTACAAACAGTGATGTTTATTAAAAATGCACCTTCTTATGCCGGTTTAGGTTTAAAAGGTGAAGGTTTCACTAGCTTTACCATTGCGGGTAAAACAGGCGAAGGTGCCATTTGTGCCCGCCATTTTTCTCGTGCAAGACGTTGTGTGTTGTCAGAAGGCTTTTTGATTAAGTAAAGCGTCTGTATTAATAAAATATAGGCTACTTAAAAAGAAGGCCGTATGATTAATGTGTGCTTTTAAACATTTGACGCCATTGTATTGGTGCAACCCCAAAATTGATCTGAAAATGGTGTCTCAAAGAAGCTGTCGTATTGAAACCTGCTATTCTTGCAATATGCTCAATAGAATGGTTTGTGCTTTCAAGTAATAATTGAGTCACATGTAAACGCTCGTTGATTAACCATTTGTGAACAGGCATACCTGTTGCTTTTTGAAAGCGGCGAGTAAAGGTTCTGCGACTCATTAATACACGATTTGCTAGTGAGTCCAGAGTATGTGTTTGACTCAGGTTTTCTTTGAGCCATTGTAGTAAATCATTTAAGCGCACATCTTGTGAATTTATAGGAACTGTATGTTCAATAAACTGTGCCTGTCCACCTTGCCTGTGTGGTTGAATCACTAAGCGTCTGGCTATTTTATTGGCAATTTGTCCCCCATAGCGTTGTCTGATTAAATGCAAACAGCAATCCAAACCAGCAGCGGTACCTGCCGATGTCACAAGCCTATCTTCTTCAATATAAAGAGCACTCATATCAAGCTGGACGGATGGAAATCGCCTAGAAAAGTCGTCAGCAAACTCCCAATGAGTAGATGCTTTTTTCTGATCAAGTAGTCCAGTAGCAGCCAGAACATAAGTACCAAGACAAAGGCCAACAATTTGTGCACCACGTTGATAAGCCTGTATTAAAGCAGCTAATAAGGGTTGTGGCGGTTTTTCTTTCGGATCACGCCAACAGGGAACAATAACAATATCAGCTTGTTCTAAATCTTTAAGATCATAGTTTGTCTTGATGCTTAACTCACCAGAGGCCATAGTGCTAACAGGGTTGGGTTCTGCTGCACAAATCATCAGTTTAAACTCAGGGATATCAGGGGATTGGGTGCCAAAGACAATACAGGGAACAGAAAGGTGAAAATGGCTAAATTGATGATAGGTAATAACCGCTACAGTAAGTGCTTGCATGATTAAAAATAAATAAATTGATTATGGCCCAATATTAGTGAAGATTGTCATTCGTGTCACTTATTTGTTGAAATATTTTTGTTTAGAATGCAGTTTCTACTGACAAACAGATAATAAATTTGGAGGGTAATATGCAAGAGAAGAAAAGAGCTTTGGTGATTATTGATGTACAAAATGATTATTTTCCTGAAGGAAAATTTCCTTTGTGGCAAGCGGAAGAAGCATTGGGGCATATTGAGCAGGCAATAGAAAAAGCACAAACATTAAACATCCCCATTCTTTTGGTTCAACACATTGTGGAAGAGGACATACCCAATATGTTTTTTATTAAAGAGACACACGGAGTGCAAATACATCCTCGTCTATTAACTGCTGTATCAAATGCACCTATTATTACAAAACATTTTACAGACAGCTTTTTTGAAACACAATTAGATGCGACATTGCAGAAACTAGGGATAGAAGAGTTGCTTATTTGTGGCATGATGACTCAAAATTGTGTTGTTTTTACCGCATTATCAAAGGACGCAGCAAAATATGAAGTCAGTGTTCTATCAGATTGTTGTGCGGCTGTTAGCCAAATGGTGCAACAACTTACTTTAGGGGGGCTTTCACTGCATTTTCGGGTAGATACAAGTGACAATATTTTAATATGAAATCAATGGGCTAATAAAATATTAGCCCGTTGGTATACAGTATCCTTTTATCAATCTTTTAAGAAAAGGGATAGCCTTGTTCCAATACTTCCATTAATTCATATATTGGTGCGGTAGTGGTGAGTTTTACAATTGATGGAAAGAATACTTGCGGCACAGGAAGAATTTTAATGACCTGACAGTTTTTTAAAGGCATCGCCTGTAATTCTGACTCGGGTAATAAAGAGGCAGCCTCTAGCCCAGACTCAAGCCATTCTAAAATAACAGTCGGTTGGGAGATTTTCATGATAATATTTGGTTGTTGATCATAGACACTTAATTGATCAACCAAAAGTTCAAATATTCCTTTACCGCTTGCTTTACGCAATAAGACCAGAGGAAAACGAGTCAGTTCAGATAACACCATCGTCTCTTGCTTGCTATTATTCATAAGCTTATTGTTGACGACTGCCACTAGATTAATGGGATTAAATGAAAGACAATCATAGCTTTTCATTTGATCTGGCCGCTGAATAAATGCTACATCAATTAAACCATTATTCAAAAGTAGCTCTAAATGGCTTGAATCAGACACTGAGACAGAAATTTTGATATCAGGATGTCTTTTATGAATTTCCAAAATAAGCGCTTTAAAGTAGCTTTGAAATAGGTGAGTTAAACCAATATGTAAGGTCTTTGTTTCATTTTTTGCTAATAAAATAGCCTCTCGTTGTACATCTTCAATTTCTTGAAAAATCTTACTTGCTCTTTTATAGAGTAAAAAACCTGATGGGGTAGGTTCTATTTTTCCTGCATTTCTTAAAAACAAAGGAATACCCAATTCTTCTTCGAGTTCTTGTAGCCTTTTGCTTAAAGGCGGTTGAGAAATATGTAATGCTTTTGCCGCTCGGGTTATATTCCCATGTTCTATAACCGTACAGAAATATTTAAGTCTTTTTAGGTCCATATTCTCCGTGCCTTAAGAGATTTTATTGCTCATTGAACTGATTGGTTAACATTGCTTAATATCAATTTATAAGCTTGATAATGATATCTTTTGAGTATAAGCATTATACCAAAATAGTCTCATACTATTTTGATATGTTTGGTATTTTAAAACGGTATTTTCAAAAAAAATCATAGCTGGCTATATTTAGACTCATCCAAGAATTAATCAACCATTAGATAGAAGGATGCAAAATGTCTAAATTAATGAAAGAGCAAAAAGTCCATGATTTACGTTCAGCATTAGCGCTTTTAGAACAAATTCCAGGAGAGCTTGTTAGCACTGATGTTTCTGTAAACCCTACAGCGGAGCTTTCAGGTGTTTATCGTTATGTAGGTGCAGGTGGAACATGTATGCGTCCAACTAAAAAAAATGGACCTGCCATGATGTTTAACACAGTGGAGGGGTTTCCAGATTTTCGAGTCGTAATTGGCCTAAATGGTTCACGTAAACGGGTTGGACACTTACTTAACTACCCACCAGAAAGACTAGGTTTTTTATTAAAAGATTCTGTAGAAAAAGCGATTGCACCTGTTGTTGTAGACAACGAGAAGGCCGTGTGTCAAGAGGTTGTTCATTTAGCTAGTGACCCAAATTTTGACTTGCGTACATTATTGCCAGCACCAACAAATACTGAAGAAGATGCAGGCCCCTATATTACTATGGGTTTATGTTATGCCTCTGACCCAGAAACAGGAGAGTCAGACATTACCATTCACCGTCTTTGTGTTCAAAGTAAAGATGAGCTGTCTATGTGGCTAACACCTGGTCGTCATATTGATGCGTTCCGTCAAAAAGCCGAAGCTGCAGGTAAACCATTACCTATTTCTATTAGTATAGGAGTAGACCCCGCCATTGAAGTGGCGGCTTGTTTTGAACCACCAACCACACCATTAGGTTTTGATGAATTAAGTATTGCAGGCGCTATTCGTGGTTATCCAATTGAATTAACAAAATGCTTAACCATAAATGAGCGTGCAATTGCGCACGCTGAGGTTGTCATTGAAGGGGAATTATTGCCTAATGTTCGTGTTCGTGAAGACCAAAATACCGATACAGGTAAGGCAATGCCTGAGTTTCCAGGTTACACTGGAGAAGCAAAAGAAAGTATTCCTGTCATTAAAGTGAAAGCGGTTACTCATAGACGCAATCCTATTTTACGTACAACAATTGGACCAGGAGAAGAGCACGTCAATATGGCTGGTATCCCTACTGAGGCCAGTATTCTTGATATGGTTGAGCGTGCAATGCCAGGTAGATTGGTTAATGTATTTGCTCATACTTCAGGTGGTGGCAAACTGCTTGCTGTTATGCAATTTAAAAAAGCAGTCGTTGTTGATGAGGGTAGACAACGACAAGCAGCATTACTGGCTTTTTCTGCCTTTCCTGAATTAAAACATGTCATTTTAGTCGATGAAGATGTGGATATTTTTGATACAGATGATGTGTTATGGGCAATGCAAACCCGTTATCAGGGCGATGTCAGTACAGTATTCATCCCCGGTGTTCGATGTCATCCTTTGGATCCTTCTCAAACACCACAATTTAGCCCAAGTATTTTAGAAGTAGGGACATCATGTAAAACAATTTTTGATTGTACCGTTCCATTCAGCCTTAAGTCTCATTTTGAACGATCTAAGTTTAAAGAGGTTGATGTGAAAAAGTTTTTACCTGATTTTGAGTAAGGAATAGTCATCATGGCAAGAAAACGCATTGTAGTGGGCATCAGTGGTGCAACAGGGTTTCAGTATGGCTATAAAGCACTTGAGTTATTAAAACCAGTTGATGTTGAAGTACATTTGGTTGTTTCTCGCGGTGCACAAAAGGTACGTCAATTAGAAACCAACTATACCGAAGATGAAGTAGTCAGTTTGGCAGACGTTGTTCATCAGATCGATGATCTGGGTGCCTCTATTGCCAGTGGTTCTTTTGAAACAATTGGTATGTTGATTGCACCATGTTCAATGCGTTCTCTTGCTGCTATTGCCCATGCTTTTACAGATAATTTGTTAACAAGGGCAGCAGATGTGGTGCTTAAAGATAGGCGACGTTTGGTACTCATGGCCAGAGAAACACCATTAAATTTGGCTCATATTAATAATATGCGTCAGATTACAGAAATGGGTGGGATTATTTTCCCTCCTGTTCCAGCTCTATACAATCGTCCTGATTCAGTTGATCAAATAGTGACACATAGTGTTGGTAGAGCGTTGGATTTTTTTGGCTTAGGTATTAAAGACATTCCGCGTTGGAAAGATTGACCTATCGTTTTTGTGCATATTAAATTTATAAGGTGTCGAAAAATGTTAATTGGTCCTTATGCTAATGGTTTAGCTGTGGTAGTAGGTGGTTTGGTTGGGGCTTTTTTAGGCAATAAACTTCCTGAGAGGGTCAGGGTTGCTTTACCGCTGACATTTGGTTTGTCTTCAATATGTTTGGGGATAACCTTAATTATAAAAGTAAAATATATGCCAGCTGTTGTATTGGCTGTGGTATGTGGCGCTTTAATTGGTGAGATATGCTATGTTGAAAAGGGAATTGGGCGTTTAGCAGGGAGTATGCGTACAATTATCGACAAGGTTTTTCCGCCACAAGAAGGGTTGTCTCATGAGGAATTTATTGAAAAATTTGTCGCCATTTTAGTATTGTTTTGTGCCAGTGGTACAGGCATTTTTGGTGCCATGCAAGAAGGCATGACTGGAGACCCTTCCATTTTATATATTAAAACAATACTTGATTTATTTACTGCATTAATTTTTGCCACCAGCCTAGGTTATGCCGTTGCGACTATTGCTGTTCCTCAGCTTATTATTCAATTATGTTTGGCTATGTTGGCTATCTTTATTCTGCCTTTAACCAATGCAGAAATGATGGCAGATTTTTCTGCTGTTGGTGGGATTATTATGTTGGCAACAGGTTTTCGTATTTGTGGGATTAAAATGTTTCCGATTGCCAATATGCTTCCTGCGTTATTACTTATTATGCCGATTTCGCATGTTTGGGCATCATTATTTTAATTGTCAAAGGTAATCTGCGTTATGTTTTCTATGCCCACAGAGTTTGTCGACTTTATGAATCAACATCATATTTTAAGCCTTGCAACATATGCTGATCAAGCTCTGTGGGCAGCCAATTGTTTTTATGTTTTAGAAGAAAACCATGCAAATTTGATTATTTTAAGCAGTCAAAAAACAAAACACGGCAGTATGATGCTTGACTCTCCTTTGATCGCAGGAACTATTTGTTCTCAATCAATTAAAATAAGGGATATTCGTGGCATACAATTTACGGCTTTGGCTCGATTATTAGAAGCAAATGAGCGAAAACAGGCCTTAAGTCGTTATATCAAACGTTTTCCTATTGCGGCACTACATCGCCAAAGTGACGTGTGGGCATTAAGGCTTCAAACGATTAAATATACCAGTAATCATTTAATTTTTGGTTCAAAAATGTATTGGCAAAGGCAAGCCAATACAGATTCTAATTGAAGAGTGATGAATAAACACTTTATAGAAAGGTGATGATGAACCATCAGATTAAGAAAATACTTTCAAGAACCATTATATTTGGCGTTTTTGTATTGTCATGTTTCGTTTATGCACAAAATGATATTCAAAATGAACAGCAAATTTATTTGACTCAAAAGACAGTATCATTAGATGGAGCCCGTCAAGCCATTAAAGCAGCTCAAGAAGAAGCAATAAAAAAAGGATGGCATATTAGCGTGGCTGTTGTCGATGTGAGTGGGCAGTTAGTGGCATTAGAAAAAAATGATTTTGCTATAGGTGTTAGCCCAACTGTTGCTTATGAAAAAGCACGTACAGCAGCACTTTTAAAAGCGCCTTCTAAAGAGTTTGAGCAATATATCAATAATGGTCAGCCTAGTTTTCTTGCTACCCCTGGTGTGACACCTTTAGAGGGCGGTATACCAATTAAAGTAGAAGGTGTGGTTATCGGTGCAGTTGGTGTCAGTGGAGCCCATGGTGGTTATGATTCTCATATTGCAACAATTGCAGCACAAGCAGCTGCTAATCAACGATAAAATTGACCTACTTTAATAAAAAACAGTAAAAACCATATTGTCAGTATAAACACCAGCAGGCTGTTCAGCTTGTTGGTTGTTTATTTTAACTTTATATTTTATATCTTGATTTGTCCCTGTACCAACTCCTGCTTGAGGGTTGGCACTGTTCCAAACTACGGTATCATTATTGTATAGATAAATATTATATTCTAAATAATTATTAGAAGTACTGTTTTTCATTCTGCGCCATCCATTGGCACTATAAGCACCATCAGAAAAATAAGTAACATAACCTTCTTGGGCGGTACAGCTTAATGTAATGGTGTTTTCTTTTGTGTTAAATTGTCCAACAAAGCTTTGAGCACCAAAATCCACATCTGGTGTGTTGCCAATCAAGCAGTCTTTAGTAACTTCTAAGGTAATGGCTACAGAGCTTTTTTTTGAGTCATTTGTACTGGTCCAAGAATCTGTACAGATTAAACCACCAATGCCCAGCCCCCCACAAATATCATAATTCCAGATAAAGTTGGCAGTGTCTGTATAGGTTCCAGCACTGACATTAATATTATTGGCCGTTTTGACATAAATAGGAATGGTGATACCTTGGCTACCCAAAACTATGTTTAATAAAGAACTCGACTTATAGCTAAAATTTGTGCCTATTAAAAAAGGCTTTGAGTAGGCTTGATCTGCATATAAAGTATATGGAATACTGTCTCCTAAACTATTAACCAGTTTCAAATTATTAGTCGTAGAGCTTAATTTAGCATTGATATCGTTACTGCCTAAAATTGAGATAGACAGCCCAGAGCAACTCATGCCTGCTGCCCCTGAGCTACTTGCTGCAGTTGTGGCAATATTGTAAGAGCTTTTTGACCCTAAATTGACTTGTTGGGCTGAAAATTTGCATGTATCTGCTGCCCATACAGGATAAAAAAACATCATGAAAATGATCACTGTCAATAATTTAGATAGATGGAAAATTGATGATTTCATTATTTATTTTCTAAGCAAAGTAATGGTTCCTGAGCATTGTTTTGGCTAAAGTGAGCATGGCATTGTTTCGTGCCATCTGGCCAAGTAATCACTAAATCATTTTTATCTGATTTGAATTGATTCAGATAGACAATACCATCCCAGCCAACATACGCCTCAATAGAATCACTTCCTTTTAATTGGATGGTACTGCCAACAGGCAAGAAATTCTTATCTTCACCTACTAAAGTAAGCGTCATGGCATTATTTTGAGTTAAATTAAATCTCATTAAATAACCGCTGTTTTCTCGAATCGCAATAGACTGCTCAACTTCGGGTACATTAATATCTGCAGGTAAAGTCAGTGAATTAATTGAATACTTACCTTGATAATAGGCTGTCACATCAGGAATCAATAAGTGACCATTGTGATTGGTGGTGCCAATCAATTGGTTTTCATAATGAACAGGTACATTTTCGTATCCATTGGTTGATACCAGTACAAAAGAATCATCTATTTTATTGGCTACATAAATATCATGATCCATTGCAATTAATGAACCGTTTAGTTCTGCCCAAAGTGTATGATTGTCTTGGCCATAAACGCCTGCTTTAGCTTCAAAATGACGGGTTTTCCATGTTAAATTAGCTTCTTTATAATCGTGATTAGATTGATCTTTACTGGCGTAACCCACACCCCAACCTAAACCACCTTCAGTTGGTACAGATTTATCATAAGCAATACGATGGGTGTAATGATTTTTTTCATCTCGAGTACTGTTTAAAGAGACATTGCTTTGGGTATCTAGCGGAATATATAAACCAAGGGCCGCACTGTAACGGTGTTCTCCAATTTGTTTATTCATGGTCATGTACAAATTGATGTTTTTAAATAGCGATTTGCTGTATGAAATGTTCAGTAAACGAGTAGCAGGCTCATCATAATTTTTAACATTGACATAACCTGCACTTAAAGAACCGAATGTTCCTAATGATAAACTGCCCGAAATCTGATCTGTATGATAACGATTATTCGTATTCAGATCAATTGAACTTAAGTCTTTAAAACCTTTACTTTGTTGTGTTCTTCGAGCATTAAAGCTAAATAAGCGTCTGCTATAACTGTAGCCAATACTGGTTTGTTGGCCTTTACTATTTGAAGAGAATACTTCATTAGCCTCATCAGTATTATTGTCAGCATAACTTTTATTGTATGATGTATTTAAAACACCCAATAGGCCAAGCTGGAGCGTCACACCTGCGCCTGCGGTGGTTAACCCCTTACTCATTTGCGTATGGCCTTCTATTGTCAATTTATTGCTTAAACCATAGCGAATGGTAGAGCTTAGAGCAAGATCCCCATAATCAGAAGAAGAAATACCATAGTTTTTACGCAAAGCACCTGCCGAAAAATCAAAATCAATAAACCCTTTTTTCAATAAAGTACTTTCTACATAAAATGGTTGTGTGATTTGCACTTCTCTACCTAGTGTATCTTTTGTCACGATGACTGCTTCCCCAGCACCATTAATATAGGGAAGGCTGTTAATTGAAAAGGGGCCTGGGTCTACATTAAGTGTTTTATTTTTATAATTATTAATATATAAATCAACTGTGCTTGGCACAGCAGCTTGCCCCGAAAATTCTGGTAAAGGATAAGTAATTAAACTGGGGTTACTGGAGAAGTTTCTGGAAATCTTAATGCCACCTAAACGCACTGAACTTGTCCATGGTAATGAACCTGTGATGACATCACCAAGGCTATAACGAATCATTTGTTTTTCGTCTGTATATTTCCAAGTAGTGTTATAACGAATATAGCCATTTTTTTGATCTAGCTGTTCATTTTTTACAGTATATTTATACAGACCATCATTATTAAATGCACCAAAACGACCAAATAAACGCTGTTCAGTAAAGGCAGAAATATAACCGTTTGTGTCATCATGACTGCTTTTATTTGCATATAAAGTGTAATTGAATAAAGCACCATTACTGGATGGTGCCAAGATATTTTGTTCTGCAATATAATTGGTGAGGTTTTGTTTGGGTAGCCATGTCATAGGTACCGTCAGTTGAAGCTTTTGTTCACTACTTTGATAATCAACTGTGACACCTTGCAATAGATCAACAGCAATTTGTTCCTGTGTCGATTCAATAGCTAAGCCTGCATCAGCCAAAAGATTAGCGGCAATATAATAATGGCCAGCTTGATAATGAACAGGTATCAATTGCCCTGTTTGTTTACCATTAATCACCAACTCCAGCAATAGCGCCATATCAGGCAATTGTTGTTCCTTATTTTGGCTAATGTTTTCAGTTTGCCCATAAACAAGAGGCAAATGAAATAGGGAACCACCTAATAATAGGGCAAGCATAGGTATTTTTTGCCTGATAATCTTCACTATTAACCTATTAAAGTGATTCTTTAATTAAATTCATGGGTTGTTTTTCATTATTAACCTGTGCACTGATTTGTTCACTTCCTTTTATTGAGTGTTGTTTGGGTATCGCCCAGCGCATAGTTGAACTAGGCAAAACATAGCCAACTAAACCATTCATTAAAACTGTTGATTTATTGGTTATATTAGATATACGTGCATGAACAGAGCCACTATTATGGATTTCAAGCCACTGCTGGTTCTTTTGGTCAATAAGTCGATAACTTAATTTAGGTAAAGATACGGTTTCTGGCGCACGTTTATTTTCATAGTCTTCTTTTGTCCAAACATTTTTACCACTTGAAAATAGAGGAACCGAATAACGCATTTGGAACTGTAAGCCCGCTGTGGTTATTTTTTTGTCTTGATTTGTATCTGTATCTTTTTTAGGAATTTCATCTACCAAAATTCGATAAGCTTTTTCCGAACCTTCAGGCAATTTGGCTGAAGGTGTGCGAACCAAGCGGATGAGTTGTTTCTCATTTGGTTTAATTAAAGCAAAAGGCGGACTTACTGTGATATCTTTTTGAGAGGATAGTTTGTCTTCATTATTTTCTTGTTGCCAATCAAGCACCCTAACTTGAAAATAAACTGTTTCTTGTCCTTTGTTTTCCAACCAGATGGCTGAAGCATTTTGATAATCTTCCAAAACAGGATCTATTGGCCAGATTAATACAGATGCCGCAGCAAAGACAGTTGCAGATAAACACAAAGAGATTAAATACAATAAACAAGCTTTAATATAAGTCATATAAAAATTCCATCATGATCAAATTAATAAGTCACCGTAACCAAAATATGGTCAGCGTATTGACCTGCACTGGGTAATGTTGTTGTAGAAAATAAAGTTCCGTATATTTTGAATTCTTGCGATAACCCATTAGTGGTAATAGCCAATGTTGAGCCGCCATTACTGTTGTTTCCCCAGATTTGGCTATAAGATGCATCTTTATACAGTTGATAACGTAATGTTTCGTTTGTATTACTGTTTAATAAAAAGCGACCTGCTGCAATATTGGTGCCCGCATGAGCACCTGTATTAAGTGCAATAGAAATACTGGTGTTTGGGGTACATTTAACGACAATGGAACCACCCGAAGAGGCATTGGAAAGTGTGTTTAATGAGCTATTTAAACCCGATATATTATCACCAAAATTAAGTGAGCCAAATGAGGCAGAATCTGTTAATAAACAGCCTTTATTGATCGTTGCTTTTATTGTAAATGATTGTTGTTTTGTTTGATTGTTGATATCTGCCGCAAAAATCGATGGGCAGGTGAATATAAGGAAGCTGATCAATAAAATTAAATAAAATTTTTTCATATCATCACTACCAGCTTATTGTGACAGGAATCACATCAGTATAGATGCCTGAATAGACCGTAGTTTGCGCATACACCATGCCATAAACAGGAATCCATTGTTCTTGTCCTGTTGCTATTTGGCTTAACCCAACCGTACTGTCCCAAATGGTGGTGTAGTTACTGTCTGTATAAAGGTTATAGTAAATACGGTCTGTGGCATTGTTTCTTTTCATAAATCTTTGCTGGGCATTACCACTATTACCATTACCCATCACAATTTTATAATTGGTATTGTTGTTACACTTTATTCTAATGGCGCCAGCATTTTGAGTGCCGATCACTTTAATATCTTGTTTTAAAAAAATTTGGTCACCAAAATTTAAGGTGCCAAAAGAAGTGGCACCTCCTGTTGTTGTGCCAGCCTCACAAGAAGCAATGAGCGTTGCATTTACATCAAAAGAAGCATTTTGTGTATCAGCTAAGACAAAAGAATTGAATAAAAAAAAGAAGGGTAATGTAATGGTAAAATACCGCACTTTTTTGCTTACATAACCCATTATTGATTTTCTCTTTTGTAGACAATTTAATCATTATTTTTTTATAAATGAATCGCAAGTATTACCAAGCAACAGTCATGGTAACTGTATCGTTATAAGCGCCAGTGGTGGGGGTGGTTGCATTAGCTGGCACTTGACCATAAACAGTTAAATCAACATTGGTGTTGCCTGCCGTGCTGGTGCCAGAGACCACACTGCTTTTATTCCATACAGTACTGCGGGAGTTGTCTTTAAATAAATTATAAGCAATAAAATCGGTTCCATTGCTCATTCTGCGTTGACCCGATGAAGCATGTTGTCCATCATCTAATGAAACGGTGTAATTAGTGCCCGTTGTACAATTTAAAGTAAGCGAACCTGGTGTAGCATTCATATTGACAGAATTTGCATTAATCACTGAAAGTAAATTTGGGTGACTACCAAAATTTAGTTGTCCAAAATTATTAATTGATCCTGTTGTTGTTGAATCCATTATTTGGCAACCCGTACCTATATTAATAGACACATTAATATTACCATTGATTTCAGCAGCATAGGTGTTTGCCATAATAAACAGGCCAGAAGTAATGGCTAGTTTTTTGATGATTTTATTCATATAACGGAACCTTTGTAGTAGAGAATTATGGATGAAACATCTTTAAAAACTAGCAAGTACAAATGGCTAGCTAAGAATCAAAATATTCTATTTGAGTCTCGCATGCTAGATTAATGATAAATTTTCATTTTTTCCAATATAATATTTAAATTAATTTATTTTTTTGATAGATTTTTTTATTTTTATGTTTTTTTTAAATTTATATTTCTGCATTTTTGGATTTTGTTTTTATTTAATATTTTGTATTTTATTAACTTTTTTATTTTGTTGATGATTATAGTTTAAATAAATCGATTTGATTCGTTTTTTTATCTTGGTGTTTTTTTGTGGTGAGAACTCATTATTTCGGCATTATGTTGAAATAATAATTGTTATATGGATTAAAACAGTCAGATTGATTGAATGATTACCCATAGTGTACTAACAAATATGTAACTTTATTTAATATAAATATTTTTATTCTATTTTGGTGACAAATAACATACAAAATTAATCATTTTTTGTACATGTTTTTACTCATTTTTTATCTCAATTGTTTGATTGTATTTAATTTTTTTTGTAATTGTATACGCATTCATTAATGACAAAATGATCACCATCTTACAGATAAAAAAACAAAAAGAAGCTATTTGTGTTATTGGCGTAGCAGCCATATAAATAGTTGAAGTAAAAAAACAGTGGCTTATTTTTTATAAGCCACTGTTTTTGTCTTAATAGATTTATTCAGTATTATCCGATAATAGACCAAAGTAATTTCAAAATGAATATACAGCCAACCAAGCAAACGGTGATATTTAATTCCTTTATACGTAAAGTTACTATTTTCATCAAAATATACACAACCCATGCTAAAGCCAGACTATCTGAAATTTTCCAAGTCAGGCCAATAAACACAATCGCAATGATTGCTGGAAAAGATTCAGTTGGGTCGTCAAATTTAATTTTTGTTATAGGTGCCAGCATGTACCAGCCAACCACGATTAAAGCAGGTGCAACAGCAGCAAACGGAATGGCCAAAAATATAGGTGCACAAAATAGCGCCAACCCAAAACATAAAGCCGTCACAACCGAGGTTAGGCCTGTTCTTCCACCAACAGCAACGCCTGTACCACTTTCACCATAAACCGTATTGGGTGAAACACCTAAAAAACTGCTGGTGATGGCGGAAAAAGAGTCAGCAATAAATGCTTTACCCATTTTAGGGCGATATTTTGCACCATCATTTCCCATGACACTAAATAACCCTAAAAACCCCGCTAAGCTATCTACCAAAGCAATAAATACAAAAACAAAGACAACAGATAAAAAATCAAATGATTTCACCAAAGAAAAGTCAAAATGAAAAGCAATGCTGCTGATGCTGGGGGGCATGCTGAATAGTTGATTTTGATAAATAAAATCGATATTGGTGACTTTTAAAGGAATACCAATAAGCGTTGAGCAAATAATGCCTGCCAGTAGGGCATAACGAAAACGCATGGCTAACAGGATGGCTGTAATCAAAATACCAATAAGCACCAGTTGTACTTCTTTTTGATGGAAATCGCCAAGAGCAGGTAAGCCTGTGCTTAAATCAATCACTTTCGCTTGAATCAACCCAATACCCGCAATCATGATGCCCAAACCACCACATACAGCGTATTGTAAACTAACAGGAATATCTGCCAGTACTTTTTCTCGCAAGGGGGACAAAGACAATAATAAAAAGATGATGCTGGCGAGCAAAACAGCTGTAATGGCTTGAGGCCAGCTGTAACCCATATGCAAAACAACAACAAAAGCAAAAAAAGCGTTGATGCCCATACCCGGTGCGACGGCGAAAGGTAAATTGGCAATAAATGCCATCGCCAATGTGCCTATAATGGCAGCAAGAGCCGTTGCCGTAAATAAAGCTTCTTTAGGCACACCTGCATTAGACAAAATAGCAGGGTTAACCGCTAATACATACACCATGGCACAAAAGGTGGTGATTCCAGCACTGATTTCGATTAAAGCAGTTGTTTTGTGTTCTTTTAATTTAAACATAAAAAATAAATTTCTTTACTTGGTATAAACAATATTTTAAATTATAAAGGTAAAAATATATTTATACTAAGGTTCATTTTATCCTTATTATGAATTGATGATTCGCACAGTACCAATATATGCACTCATAATTGACTTCATAATAAAGCCAACGGCTTGCATTAAAGTCTGCTGTTCTTTAGGTTTAAAGATAGACAGTTTCTCATTCACGTTAAAGATGTGGATGAGTTTATTGATTTCATTTAACCGTTTAGGTTCAGGTAAAGATCGCTCTAATAGGCTTGGTTGTTGTTCAGCTTGTTGTGGTGCCAAAGTTTAAAGTTTGACGAATATCGATATGAGCCGCCACATTATGGCGAATATGGGCAACCAGATAGTTACCGTCTTTGGATAACCCGACTCCATCAATTTTATCGAAATGCTTCTTTTTAGCGACTTCTACCGCTAAAGCCTCGGTTAATTGCTTTTGTTGTTCTTGGGGAAACTCTTTAAGTAAATTATTTTGATTGAGATGATCTTGCACATCCTCGATTGCTTCTGGGAGTTTTTGCCCTATACGCTGCTGTTCTTCTTGTTCTTGCTGCCAGCGTTGCTGTTGCAAGATTTCTAAGTCGATTTCTAGGCGTGGGCGTTCCATAGGACAAAAACAATAGAGAGATAGATAAAAAATAGATTGTACGATATGGATTAGAATAGGGCAGAAAAAAATGTTAAAAAAATAAAAATTAAATGGTATATGTTTATTGAATACAACACAGACAATAGGTATATAGTCCCCATTTGTTGATTGGTTTTTTTCGAGTATTAGCCAATAAAAATAGACAAAAACAAACAAATAACTTGGCTTAAAAGCAGCAAAGTGGCATAAATCAAAAGCTTTTTTGTGCCTTGCCAACGAGAAGACAAACTTCTTGGTTGGCACACTTTTTCGGTTTTGTTTTTTAAAATAAAAGATAAAGCTTCATCAAAAGAGCATGCTTCTTGTTCAGTGGTGATTTGCGATAATGTTTTAAACAATTGTTCATCAATAATAAGACGATAGCCATAATATTGAATAGAGAGCCATAAAAAAAATGAAAGTGCTAACCATATAAAATGTACTTGGTCTACATAATAAACACTTAATTGTAGCCCCAGTAAAAAACAGGCCAAAATAACAAAATACCAGCCACTTTTGGCAAAAGCCGCGATTGTTTGATAGCTTATTTTATTGGGGTGCATGTTGAGTTGTTGCCCATTGGTGTAAAAGGTTTATGTGTTCGTCTCGAAAAAATATTACAGGCCTTTTTGTTTTCACAAGATTAATGGCTTCATCGATTGTATTGGCATCGCCATTGTAGTAAAGCCAAGCAGTTACAACTAAAGCACTACGTGACAGCCCAAGTGCACAATGAATCAAAACACTCGAATGTTGTTTGACTACCTGATCGAATAAAAATACACTTTGCGTCAATTCTTCCACTGTTGGGACAATAAGGTCAAGGCGAGGGCAGCTATAATAGGCAATGTTTTTTTGATAAGGACGGTGAAACCATTTGGCGGTTAGGTCAAAAGCAGCCTTAACCTTAGGCATATTTTTGTTGGGGTATTGCCCTAAAAAAACACCCGGGATAATTTCGTTATAGTGTTGTGTTTTGCGGTTAAACCAGCTAACAACACACCAAGCACCAATAAGAAAAGGGGCCAAAACTATTTTGGCAGATAAACTGATATTGCCTTGAGTATTTTTTTGAAAAATACTGGTACCTAAACCACTGTAAGCCAAAGTCAGCAAGATAAAGTCAAAAGCAATCCACAATAGTAAACTTGAAAATAACCAACTTTTTAACCACCAGGCCAATAGTATGGAAGCAATGGCACAAAATAAATAGCGAAGTTGTAATTGAGCGGCTTTTTTGTCTTGAATTTTTTGCCAATGCCATTGAGTTTGGATGGGTAAAATATAACTGATTAAAACACCTACAATAAAACCACTGAAAACATCAATAAAGTGATGTTGCCATGTTGTTAAAACAGATACTGCAATAAAAATACACCAAATATGTAACAGTCCAAGCCACTTACCTGTTAAATGAGCACGAAAACGCAACCAAATGAGCCATAATAAGATTATATGTAATGATGGCGCTTGATTATAGGGTAGATCAAACAAACTCAATTGATCAAAAAACCAGCCAAATAGGCCGCTTATTTCTGGTCGCCCAAAGCTAAATTTTAATGGGAAAATTAAAAAGCCCAAACAGGCAATAACAGAGGCTGCAATCAGTCTGAATGCATGAATGGTTTGCTCTTTTTTTGAGATACAAACAAATAAAGACAGGCCATAAAGTAAATCTTCTGTCCAATATGGAATAATTGTCCATGCCCAAAAAGGGATTATATGTTCCCAATTGAAAGCAAAAGAGCCTACATTTACTCGGGTGGCCGTATATTGATTGACTGGGATGTAGGTAAGAAAAAAAAGAGGGGCGAGTAATAAGAGCCAATAGCCCCCTCTAATCCATAACTGTTTTTGCGTTTGGAGCATTATTTTACAACTCGTTTTGCAATGCTTACTGAAAAAATACCCCATTGATCAATAAGTTGAGTTTGTTTCTCAAAACCCGCTTGAGCAACTAAATAGTCCATTTCAGCTTGAGAGCGAACACGCATTACCCATGCTTCTCCTTGTCTGTGACTTGTCAGTCCACGGGCAATTAATTCTTGTTGTGGGTGCCAAGGCTGATTTGTATAAATCAAATAACCATCAGCTTCTACTGCCCGAGCCAATCCTTTTAACGAAGCATTTAAAAGGGCATTATCTGCAAATAACTCATAAAGACCAGAAACAATAGCCAAATTAGGTTTAGGTGTTATTGCAGCAAGGTCTTCTTCATCAAAAGCATTGCCATGAACAAATGATGCTCGTTCTGTTAATTCGCGCATAGCAATCATTTCTTGGCCTAATCTAATATTCAATTCACTGTAATCTCGAAATAACACAGATTGCACGCGTGGATCATGTTGTACTGCATCCAACACATAGCGGCCATGGCCTGCTGCAATATCGACAATATGTACTGCTTTATTTTCTTGCGATAATAGCTCAATTGCTTGCTTGATGTATTGTTCCAGATGTTCTTTACGTTGACGTATACCTGTCCAACCAGGGGAGTTTAAGTATTGTGTGTCAATAAAAGTGCCTAATTTATTTTTACCTTGAGGATTGTTTTGGTATACATAATCTAATGTGCTACCAGAGTCAAATCCTGTATCTAAACCAATTTGAACGCCTTTTGACAGTTTGCCAACATATTTTAGTCCTACACCAAACATTCGATAATATATTGCCTTGGGTGAAAACTTAGGTAATTGTGCCAGTAATACTCTATAGGTATCTGCACTTGGGCTCCAACGATCTTCATGTTGGTAATCAAAATCGATTCTTTCTTGCGCGTATAGTGCTTGAATAAAGGCATTGATTTTTTCAAAGGCTATTGTGCGGTCTTTTTCACCTAAAGTATCATGGTAAAAATCAGAAAGAATATGTTGTTCTTTGATTGTACTGCGTAAATGTTCGTAAAATTGAAATTGCGGGCGATGATGAACAACATAATCTTCTCCCGAAATCAATAGCTGGGTTGGTAGGGTAATGGCTGCTGAATCTGCCACGATACGTTTTGAGGTATCATATAAATCCAACAAAACATTACTGGCAATGGCACGGCTGATTAATTGATCATTGTCATATGAACGGGCTCGTTCTGGGTCATGTGTTAAAAATTTGGCTTTCACGTAAGAGTTAATATAAAAACCCCCTTTTAATTTTTGCCATAATCGAATACCCAGTTTGGCAAAAGGCACATAAAGTTTTACTTTAAAGGCAGGGGAAGCCAAAATCATGCCTCTGATTTTGGGTGCATAATCATGAATCCATGTCGCAACCAAAACAGCACCAACACTTTGCCCTAATACAATGATGTTTTTATAAGGAATATGATATTGCTCTGCAATAAAACGGACAAATTCATCTATATCTTGTACCGAACGACCGATACTTGGGCTGTAGCCTCTTTGCCCTGGTGATAATCCATGACCTCTGGCATCCCATGCAAACATGTGGGTGTCGGTTAAATTTAACTCATCAACAATATGCTGTAATCTGCCAGAATGTTCATGGCCACGATGAAATAAGATTATTGCTTTTTGTTCATTTTCTTCTTCGTTTAAAGAAGACCAGTGACGATAGAAAAGTTCAATACCGTCAGATGTAATAAAAGTATGGTCTTGTGCCTTTCTTAATTGTATCTGATCTGTCATGCAGCATCCTTTGCCAAATTGTGTATTGATTATGATGATAAATAAGTTGTCATTCTAAATGAATAATGACATTAAATTAAGTTTTTTATAAATTTATTGTGTTGATATTTGTTTTAAGCCTTTTTGACAACGATTAAAGCAAGTATATAAACATAATAATGCAATACAAATAAAAATAACGGTTAAAAATTGTACAGATGCTGGCCATACTGCCAGTAACAGGCCATAGGTGCCAAGAATGAGTGCTCTGTCGCTTTTTCCCAAAGGGCCGTCATAGCGTCTTGAGGCTCCAATGGTTTGTACCAATACACCACAAAACTCTGTTAAAAACATCAGAAATAAAGCAATTAAAATAAACACAATAGATGCTTGAGACAAAAAGAGAAAAGGCAGATATAAAAAAAGGTCAGACAGTACATCGCCTAATTCATTTAACAATGCCCCTAAATTTGATTGCTGATAAAATTCCCGAGCAAGCATGCCATCAATTGCATTTAAGGCCATACGAAAAAACAAATAAATTGGTAAAATAATAAATAAGTGTGGGTAAGGAAAAATGATCAATAAAACGCCTATACCAATCGAACCAATTAAGGCTGCAAGAGTGACTTGATTGGCCGTAATGCCTTTACTGTATAATTTTTTGACAATGGGGCGCAGTAGGTCTTGAAATTTAGGTTTGATATCGTATAGTGTCATAATTAAATAGGGGTTATTGATTAAAGAGCATGATTCGTGCAAGTTTAATCACCATAATGGCTCAAAATAGGTGTATATTTTACCTGAATATGGTTTGGAAAACGCCATTATTTAGCATTGCTTAAGTAATGAGCCTTTTTATCAATTATAAAGGGGAAAGTTATGAATGTTTTTATTACCGGTGTTTCTGCAGGGTTTGGTGCTGCAATTGCAAGACGTTTTGTCAAAGAGGGACATACCGTTATTGGTGCAGCAAGAAGGATAAAACGTTTAAACGAGCTACAAACAGAACTTGGCGCACAGTTTTTACCATTAGAGCTTGATGTGTGTGATCGTAGTGCCTTGTTAGATTATTTAACTCAATTATCTGGCCCTTTTAAAGACATTGATCTGTTGGTGAATAATGCTGGTTTGGCTTTAGGATTAGAGCCTGCATATCAGGCAAATTTTGATGACTGGAACACGATGATTCAAACCAATGTAATGGCCTTGGCTTCTGTGACTCATGCTATTTTACCTCAAATGGTGGCACGTAAAAAAGGGCATGTGATTAATATGGGGTCTATTGCTGGTACGTACCCGTATCCTGGGGGAAATGTTTACGGTGCGACAAAAGCATTTGTGAAACAATTTAGTTTAAATTTACGTGCTGATTTAGCTGGAACATGTATACGTGTAACTGACATTGAACCGGGTTTGTGTGGGACAACTGAGTTTTCTCAGGTTCGTTTTAAAGGTGATGAACAAAAGGCAGCAGAGCTTTATCAAAATGTTCAACCATTAACCGCAGACGATATTGCTGAAACAGTTTTTTGGGCAGCCACTTTACCTGCTCATGTGAATATTAATCGTATTGAGTTAATGCCAACCGCACAGTCTTCAGGCCCATTATCTGTGTATAAGGAAAAATAACTATTTTTAAGTTTTTTAAATAATCAGCGAGTACTGTTTTGTCTCGCTCTAATGATCTGAACTTAAAATTTTTAAGTAGAATATATAAGTAACAGGAAATCAAGATTAAGTTAGGTGAAAACCTTCCACAGCCCTCGCTGTTGTAATGCTGACAAACCTAATAAACCACTGGGTATTTCTGGGAAGGATTAGGTAAAGCTAAAGCTAAGTCAGAATACCTATCCGTTACGTTAGAAAACTTCTTCGGTTAGAAGAAAGGTCTTTGTGTGTTGAAATTCAACACACATTAGGTTCAAATAAACCCTACCTATTTGTTTAGAAAATAGGTAGGGTTTATTTGTTATTTATCATTGACCGATCTTTCTGATTTTAATCCTTTATTTTAATCAGAAAATATATGAAATCTGTTGATACTGTGAATACAGCGCTTAGGCTAAGTGTGAAAAGAGCAATAATCATTAAAATGGAAACAAAGCAATGGGATATGAGTCAGCCTATTCCATCACCCAATGAATTAGTAAATTGATTGAGTGTAAAAAGGTCTATTATTGATCATGTTTTAAAAGAACTGATTTTAAAAGGAATATTGGGTAAAAAGAAAGGGTACAGCATTTTTATTTTACAATAAAATGTTTGTGTTAATGACCTTTGTTTTTAGGTTTTGATGGTTTTTTATGCTGGATTTTTAGATAAAAGACAGGCATATTGAGATTAAAAGGCCTAGGGAGGTTGGACAGGAGAACAAAACCTTTTAATTCAATATGCCAAAATAAACATACAATAATTATTTTTTTATTTATATTAGGTAACTGAGGGAAATTTAGATAATGATGTAGACAGCTGCAAGGGCATGGAACATACATTTGCCTAGATCGCTTCCCCGCGATACTTCATACAAATTTATATATAAGGCCGGTCTCCGGACTTAACTCTACAAACTATGCCTTCCCATTAAGAAACAGTGGCGTGATATAGCAGTATTGAAATGAGTTTTACCGTTGCGGGGGCAGTACTGGTTTTGCACCAGTTTCCCGTTTCATTTTAAATAGCACTTGTGCTGTTTAAAACACCTTACATTACTATAGTATAAATGTTCCTTAAGAAAGTCAAATTGATTTATGTCAAAAAGATGTTTTGGTTCGTTAAGAAAGATAATGGTTAATCCAATAGAATAATTTTCCTGTAAAAAATATACCGACGCCAAAGAAAAAATGTGAGATAAGGGTATTGATAATACTCTTAATTGGACGAGTGGTTTTACATGCAAATAGACCTAAGCCAAAAGCTGGTTGCATAAGGAGAAAAGGAAATAAAGATGTTATTGCTGCCAATATCATTGCAGATATAAAGTCTGGTTTATCTAACCAGCTATTTTGAACAAAAATCAATATTGATACCCATATCACACCTATTAAATAATGTGCTAACCAACCTACAGTCTTTTCTTGACGTTTTTTTGGGCTTGCCCAAATATTGGGGTGAAAAAATTTTCTGTCGTGCCAAGATAATATCCATCTTCCCACTATAGAATAATCTAAAGATTTTATGCCCAAAAGAATATTTCTTACATGCCCAAGCATATCCATAATGGCAGTTGCGCCAACACCTAGAATAATGATTTTTATTAAAATTTGCATATATGGTTGCCAAATTTGTTGTAGAAAGGCATAGTATACAAATTCAAGTTAACTTTAAGTCAATCCAAGAATGATGCAAAAAGAAATAGATATTGGTGTTTTATCAAAACAAACTAATCTACCTACATCAACTATAAGATTTTATGAAGATAAAGGGCTTATCCATTCAATTAGAAGAAAAGGGTTGAGAAGACAGTATCCTCATGATGTTATAGAGACTTTATCTTTAATTACGATAGGGAAAAAATCAGGATTATCATTAGATGAAATAAAAGAGCTGTTTTTGTGTCACAGTAAAATATCCGTTAATAGAGGTTTATTGAGAAAAAAAATTGAAGAGCTCATGGTAAACCTTGAACATTTACAAACTGCTTTAAGCACTTTAAAACATATAGAGCAGTGCCCACATGAACATCATTTATCTTGTCAAGAGTTCAGAAAATTACTGAATATCGATTGGTAATCTATATGATTTGTGATCACCCTTTTATTAAAATTTATATCAAAAATAAATATAAGTACGGTATTAGATTCTTGTAATAACGATATTATCCTTATCGTGATCTTAATAAATCCCTTCGTTTTTTGTTTCTATTTTTTGAAGGTCAATTTTTTTTCTTTATTTCTCAGTTGTTATATTTCTTTTTTAAATCCTTTTGTTTTTTTATTTGATTGATTTTATTATTTTTTGATTAATTTTTTATGGTTTTTTGATAGATTTATTAAATTATTAAATGAAGAAGATTATTTTATTTGATTGGTATGTATTCGCTTTTTGATTATAAAATATTAAAAAAATTATCTATTTTTATCTTTTTTAATAAATAAAAAATTTAAAATTTAGTTTTTTAATAGATAAAAATCAGACAAATAGTGATATATATTTTTATAACAAATTTAAATCGGAATCAAAGGGGATGTGTATGACACATACAGCAAAAAGAACATCTATAGCTTTGGCTGTTGCCATGGTTTGTTTGATGTCTGGCCGAGCACAGGCAGAAGTTGTTATTTCTGATAGTAATACAACTGTTAATTTAGACTCTTTAACTGGTGGGCCAGAGGCCTCTGTAGGAACTGGTGTGAATGTCAGTGTTACTAATGGTGAGGCCATAACAGGGGTTAATCAACAATGGCAATTAAGTAATGCTGGCACTATCAGCAGTACTGATGCGAATAGTTTTGCTATTCGTTTAAATAATGGTAATGTTTTTACTAATGTACCCAGTGGGCATGTTTTAGGTGCAGGTGGTGGGGTTAGTTCTGTTAATTCAGCTACCCATATCATTAATGGTGGGACAATAGAGACTACTGGTGGTTCAGCTATAGATTTAAGGGCTGGTGGTGGTTTAGAAAATATGAGCACTGGCATTATTAAAGGTGCTGATTATGGTCTTTTTTTACAAAATAGTTCAGATCAAGTCATTAATGAAGGACAGATTATTGCTACCAATACCAGTGGGCCCAGTACTGGTGTTTATCTTAATGGTGGCACTGTTCGGTTACGTAATGATGGCAGTATCATTGGTGCGTCTCATGGTGTGCAGATGGTTAACGGTAATCAAACAGTGGTCAATAGTGGCACAATTGAAGCGGTTACTGGTGGCACCGGAGTTGGAACAGGGGTGGAGTTTTCGTCAGGAGGCACTTTATTTAATGCTCAGGGTGGCTTGATTAGTGGTGGGCAGTATGGGGTTTGGACCCAAAATGGCTCTGCTCAAATTACTACTGCTGGCACCATTACTGGTGGTACAAACTCAGTGGTGTTCAATACAGGTAGCGGTACCTTGACCTTGCAAACTGGTGCTAAATTGGTCGGTTCTGCTTTAGGTGGTGGGTCTAGTCAGATTATTCTTGAAGGTGAGGGGGAAGCGCGTAATGATTTCCTCAATTTTGCTTCTTTAGATATGACGGGTACTCAGTGGACTTTATTAGGGCGAACAGAAGCTAAAGCAACAACTGTATCCAGTGGTCGCCTTATCATTGGTTCTCCCGGTTTTACTGGCGCAGTATTGGATACTGATACTGTGGCTATTAATTCTGGTACACAAATGGTGGGTTATGACAGCCAAATTAATGGTGCAATAACCAATAATGGGGAGCTGTATGTAGGTAGTGCTTATGCTTTTGAGGGGGCGCCTGCAACGGCTCAATTAAATGTAAATGGTTCATTGATTAATCATTCAAAAATCATTTTAAGTTCTGGTGCACCTTATGGTAATACTTTAAATATTAATGGTAATTATGTTGGTAATAATGGCAGTTTGACTTTAGGTGCTTCTTTAGAAGAGGTGAACCTTGGCGCTTTAGCCAATCAAAAGGCTGATCGTCTTTTGATTCGTGGTGATGCATCTGGTTCAACTTCTGTGAATATTGTCAATGCAACAACCAATGCCATGCTCAATAAGTTAGCTGGTGATATTAATGACGATGAAGAGGGTATTTTGCCAGAAAGTGGTGTTTCTGTGGTTCAAGTGTCTGGCAATGCTGCTGAAAACACTTTTACCATGAATGGTTATGTAACAGGTGGTACAGCTTTTCAGTTTAAGCTCTATGCTTTTGGGCCAAATTCTACCCATGGTTCAGCTTCTCCAGAGCAAAATTTGGTTGGCAATCCAAATGGTTATTGGGATTATCGTTTGGAACATGCTTATGTCGGTGCTGTTCTTTTACCTCCAGGTGAGATTCCTGATCCGGGAACAAACCCTGGCACAGACCCAGGTACTGATCCGGGAACAAACCCAGGTACTAATCCTGGTGGTTCAACAAGTGGTGGTGGCGATGATGGACGCTGGCAAGTTGTTCCTCAGTTGCCCAGCTATGTCAGCTTGCCTAATGCTTTATTTAATGCAGGGCTACAGGATTTAGACAGTTTACATCGCCGATTAGGTGAAGTAAGAGATTCTGATACCTCTTTACGTGGAGAAACTTTCATTAGGGCTTATGGTGGTACTTTTGACTATAAAAACAATATAGGTTTTAAAAATTATGGTTTTGATACAGATCATGATTATTCAGCTGTACAGTTAGGTGGTAGTACTTTGTTGTATGATGCTGATGATTCTGTGATTCGGCTTGGTGGCGCTTTAACCTTTGGTCATTCAAAAATCACACCAGAAGCAGTAGATGGAAAAAGTGTCACTAAAGTAGATACACGAAGCATCTCGTTAATTGGTACTTATTTAAATAAAAACGGCTGGTATGTGGATACGGTGCTATCAGCAGGTATGATCGATGGAAAAACCCATACCGATTATTATGCTCAAGATGTGGCTTCTATTGATGGACACAGCTATGCCGCTTCAGTTGAAGTAGGTTATCCATTTGCCTTAGGGCAATCGGGTTTTACTTTTGAGCCTCAATTACAATATATATGGCAGCGTTTACGTTTTGATGATTTTAATGACCAAGATGGTATTAAAACCAGTTTAGGTGGACAGACAGAAAATATTATTCGAGCAGGTTTTCGTTTGACTCGTCCATTTCAAACAGATGCAGAACGCATGATTACCCCTTATCTTAAAGCCAATTATTTGCAAAGTTTGAATGGTAATCGTGATGCTTTGATTGGTTCGTACCGTTTTCCTGTGAGTGGTTATGGTCAGTCTTTGCAGGTAGGCGGTGGTGTTTCTGGTCAAATCAATAAACGTTTATCTTTATATGCTGAGTTTGCTTGGCAAGACAGTATAAGTGATGCTGGTTGGCGCGGCTGGCAGTTTAATGGTGGATTGCGTTATATGTTTGGTAACAGAAAATAATTTGTGGAGTATAAAAAAAAGACCTGTTTAAACAGGTCTTTTTTTTATTGAAAAATAAGTTAATTTGTATTTTTTGAATATTTGTAATTAAATTTATATTATTTGATTTGTTTTTATTAAATATTTTTCTATAAATTTAAATTTTTTATAATTTCATTTTATTTTGTTGATTTTCATAACTTTATGTTAATAAATATAATTTTATTTTTTTTTATGAAAATATTATAAATTTATATTTTTTTGAAATTAATTTATTTTTTTTATTGTTTGTTTTATTATGTAATCGTAATTATATTTATATGGGTTTGTTATGAAAAAAATACCTACAACCAAATTAAGCATTATTACCTTATTACTGGCACCTTATACGCATGCTGTTTGTGGTTATACTTCTGCTTCAGCTGGTAGCGATTGTATGGTGGCCGGTGATAATTATTATTCTAAAGTTACCGCACAAGACAGCAATAGCAAATTAACTTTTACTGGTATGGATGTGTTTCTTCAAAATGGTACACAAACTGTTGTTTCTATAACAAATAGTGGGCGTGTCCAGTTTAATGATAATGTCACTATTAATGGCAGTATTACAGCTGCTAATCGTGCAAATAATACAGTCGAAATACTAGCGGGGCATATGGATGTACAAGGTAATTTAATTGTTCAGTCTCAAATGACTAATACATCTAATAATATGCTCGTAGCAAATGGGAATTTAACCGTTCAAGGTGATGCTCATTTTGAAGTACTTTCAGGATCGACTACGGGGCGTGCATTGAATATAACGGGTAATAGTCAAGTAAAAGTAGAAGGTTCTACCTCAATTGTTAATCATGTTCAAAATCAAACAACATCAACTTTAGTTATAGTAGATACTGCAAAAGCTCAGTTTGCTGATCTTTTTATTATCAGCAAATATAAGGAGTCGATAACAGCAAGTAATAATGCTACCTTAATTTCGACAGGACAAACCATTGTTGATGCCGATTCTGAAGGTAGTAGTGGTATATGGTTTTATAATAATGCTTTAATTAGTTTAGGGGAAGATATTGCTGTTACTCGTCTATTAGATGCTAATAGAGCAGGAATTGGTCAAATTAATATTGGTGATAAAGCAACTGTTAAAGGTGCTCGCGCTATTTCCATTAATTCTTCTGATTCTGAAACTCATATCACTATTAAAGGGGTACTTGATAGTATGTCTAATGCTGATTTTTATGGAAATCAGGCAATTTATGGTAATAGTGGTAAAGAGGTTGTTATCGTTGAAGGTAATGGCAAGATTTATGGACATATAGATCTTAGGGGGGGTAATGATGAAGTTTATTTGAGATCAGGTGTGATGGAAACGCCTGATACTGATGGTGGTGTAGGTTTGGGTATTGATATGGGATCTGGTAATGATGTTTTCCAAGCAACAGGTGGTATATTGAAAACACCGATTGTAAAAATGGGAACAGGACAAGACAGGGCATTACTTGCTTCAAATGTAAATATTAGCCAATTGGCACAAATAGACGGTGGAGCAGATGGTACAGCTAATAACACAGGACAGTTGAGTATTCATGATTTAAGTTTTAATGGTTATACCAATGATGTGGTTCAAGCTGGAAAAGGTTTGGATGTAACCAATTGGAATACCATTAATTTAACAGGCAGTGCTGCATTGGCTTTGTCTGATACTCAGTTGTTCTCTACTAATACAGCGACCACTAATCCCAATATTTTAAATATAGGTGCTGGCTCATTATTACAAACAACTGATCAGTTAGCAGTGAGTAACCAAAATATTTGGGCTGATGTGAATAATGAAGGTTCCATAAACTTATCTAATAATAAGACTTTAAATGATGTATGGACAATAAATGGTCATTATAATGGGCAAAATGGTTTTTTAATAATGGATACGGCGCTAAATGCGGATGATTCTTTAACGGATAAATTGATTATTACGGGTGATACAACAGGTACCACAAAAGTATCTGTTAATAATATAGGTGGTTTAGGGGCACAAACAGTTCAAGGTATTGAGGTGATTGAAGTACAAGGCGTATCAGATGGTGAATTTGTACAAAATGGCAGAATTGTTGCAGGCGCTTATGATTATAGTTTAGGGCGTGGAAGTGAGATTAATGGTACTGATGATAAAAATTGGTATTTAACATCGTATTTAACACCTTTTGATCCAGAACCTATGATCAGGCCAGAATCTGGCAGTTATTTAAGTCTTATTGAAAATCAGGGCGCTTTTAATCATAGTTTTCATGATCGTCAACAAATGTTAGATAATCAATATGAAACAGCTTGGGCAAGATTAGAATATCTTCATACCAAATCTAAATCCGAAGGGCATGTTGATAATAAAAATGATCGTGCTTTAATCCATCTAGGCTCTGATATCTATCAGGATGAACAGTTTCATTTAGGTATTATGGGCGGTTATGTTAATAGTGATATACGTTCTAATTCAAGACTAACAGGTAATAATGCCAAAAGTAAGTCGGATGGTTATTCCCTAGGTTTATATGGCACATGGTATGATCAAACAATGAATCAAGGTGGTTTATATGTGGATGCCTATGCACAGTACAACTGGTTTGATAATGAAGTTAAGGGGCAAGGAATACGTCATAGCGAGAAATTCAGTAGCAATGGCTATACTCTTTCAGTAGAGGCGGGCTATGGTTTTATTCTAGGACAAACAGAAGATACCTATTGGCAACTTGAACCACAATTACAGTTTATATACAATAATTTTAAAGGAAAGAACCATAACGAAAAAGATGGTACCAGAGTGCACATGAGTGATGAGAATAATGTGGTCAGTAGAGTTGGTGTCCGTATCCAAGGAAAAAAACAAGGGTTTCAACCATTTGTTACATTTAATTATTGGCATCATTCAGACCAAGCCCATATCATGATGAATGAAATACGTCTTCATAGTGATAAAGTGAAAAACCTTTATGAAATTAAAACAGGTGGCCAAATAGCTATTAATGAAAAATTAACAGCGTATGGGCAAATAGAGGGTGCATTGGGCAGTAAATCTACGAAACAATATGGCGCAAATATAGGTATAAAATATAATTGGTAGCCAATTTAAACGCTCTAGATCAAAATAGTTATATTAAATGGAGTGTCTGAATTATTGAGCTAACTTAAACCCAAAATACAGTGTTAATCTATGCGTTTGATAATATTAAATAATTTGGAAAACGCTCAAACACAGAGGACTGATTAAATGAATCAGTCCTCTGTGTTTCACTGGTACTTTGCAAGAGTTGCTGTATTTTACATTTAAGAACTCAAAATTTAGTCTTCATTAGTTTTATCAAAGAAGAACATCTTAATTACTGAAATCAATTGGAAAACAAAAACCGCTCGCTGTAGCAAGGTATTTAATACCATCAATGCCTTGTGCAACACCGCCTCTTCTCCAATGGGTACATTTTTCATGCACATATAGGTATGATCTTGATCACATTGATTACAGAATTAAGGTGCTTAAATTAATGTATGTTTCTTATTTTTAAGAATGAGGTGATTTTGGTTGGTGATGTCATTTTTAGGTGAGTTTTTAATTAAAATATTGTTTTTATTTAAAAAAATAATAAGTTGGTTTCCTCTGATCGATTTCATTGAATTGATTTAATTAATCTTATTTTAAATTATTTATTTTTTTTGTTGTAATTTAAGCGGTTAAAAGTTTTTAATGTTAAGTTCATTAACTTAGCCATTGATAATATTTATGCTTTCGATTAATATTGGGTGAATTGAATATTTTTTATTATAAGTATGTAAATTTATTTTAATAGCTTGACGGTTATTTTTGTGAAGAATAAATATGCACCTTAATTTGGTCTAGGAAAGCTTAAATGAACAAAGTATATAAACTTGTAAGAAGTCGCACCACTGGTCATACGGTTGTTACATCAGAGTTAGCAAAAGGTGCTAAAAAAGGCCGTTTGCAAAAGATGGTACTAGGTGCTTTATTTGGTTTTATTGCTTCAAATGCTTTAGCTGATCAGATCAATTCAGGATACAACCCTACAGATAATGATAATAAAATTGGTCAGATTAATGTTTCTGGCACGACGACCATCGATTTAAGTAATGGTGCACTAGGAAGTGCCCAAAAGGGTAGTGAAGCAGATAAGAACAATATCTCAGTGAGTGTTGATTTTGGTAGTTTATTTCAAGCAAATGCGAATAAAGAAGCTGCACAAAAAAATTATGATGCTATTTATACCAAACATCAAAATGGCGAAGTGACCGATTTAGAACTTTCACAAGCCCAAGCTGCTTTAAATTCAGCAAATGCAGCCATTGCAAATTATACCAATAATGGTTATCAACTGATTACAACAGGCTCTTTAGACCCGAATGGAGATCATTCAGAATATCTAACTATTTCAGACACAAAATCAGGGTATACCGATCCTGTTTCTGGAAAATGGGTTTCTCTTGATGTTAAGGGTGATTTAAGTATGACCACAATTAATGGTGTACTTTCAGATATTAATCACAATTTTGAATATTATCTGCCTATTGGTGAAGACAGCGAATACCGTGATATGAGCATGGTTAACATTGCTGCTGATGCAGATGTTACCATTAAAAATGGCTCAAATGCAGCTGATCCAAATGCCTCAATAGATACAGATAATGAAGTGCTTAATGCGATCAGCAAAAATGCTTCAGGTGTTATTTCTATCAAGGATGGTGCTAATTTAACTTATGATGCCAATACAAATTATTATACAGGTGGTGGTAAATCCGAAGCTAAAGAGTTCAATAATAACTTAACTGTAAATAACACAACCACTTTATATGAAGTTAAATGGGTAGGAAAAGTTAACCCTTTTACTGGAGAAGTGATTAATTCAGTTGAAAAATTTAATGAATACAATAATCAACTCATTGAATTTATTAAAAAAGATCTGCAAACTCAACTTGATTACTCTACAAAAGACGAAATGCAGGCTTATTATAATTCGATGATTTCTGGTTTTTATACGCTCACTCAAAAAGGGCAAATATCTGCACAAAGAGAATTCACAGAAGATGAGCTTGAAGCATTAGATTCCAATTTTGCTAATAGAATTAAGCCTGGCGACTCTGATATAAGTGTAGCCTTAACCAAAGATAATTATTTTATTGGGGTAGAGGGCAGTGGCTCTACCGTTACCATTAATGGTTCAATTACCAACAGTGTGGCTGATGCAGATGGAAAAAACGTCAGCTCAGGTACGGTGATTAAAGGTGACTTTACAGCCTCTTCAAACAATGTTTTTAATATTAATGGCAAAATTGATGCAAATGGTGGTGATGCTATTATTGCCAATGAGTCAATTGTGAATGTTGCTCAAAACCTTGGCGGAAATGAAGGCACAATAAATGGTAATGTGACTTTAAAAGGTGGCGTTGACAATACAAGTAATACGGTTAATAACCAAGGTAAAATTACAGGCGTTGTCAGTATTGTTAATGGTACAGTCAATAATAAGAATAATAATATAGGTGGTAACATTGCAGAAATTGGCTCTATTACTGGTGGCAATAACGTTGTCGTCAACAATGATGGCATTGTTCGTGGTAGTGTGAACCTTGGTGCAAATAGCCAAATTAATAATCATAATGGTTCAACAATTCTTGGTAATGCCGTTGTCAGCGGTTCAACTTCTACTATTGATAATCAGGAAAATTCGACTATTGGTGGTATTGCCATTGTTCAGGATGGTGCTTCATTTATTAATAATGGTACAGCAGGAGGCGCTCATGCAATTAATGGTGGGCAAAGCATCAACAACAGCATCATTATTGGTGCCAATGTTGGTAAAGTGACAAACAACTCTCAGTATACAAATAGCGATACAGGAAGCATTTACATAGGTTATACTAAAAATGCCCCTGGAAAACCTGCTGTTGGCAGTGGTGGAATGCTATCGAATATTGAATATGTAAGTCCTGGAATAGATGTCAATGGTAATGGTGGTCAGGCCATTTTAAATAATGAAGGAGATATCTATTTTGCAGGAAATCTTAAAGCATCAACTGCAATTAGGCTAGTAAATGGTGGCCAGTATAAAGATACTTCTGATGCTACTGTTACCCTTAATGCCAATAACTCAGACGTTTCTAATCATATCTCTGATTATTTAGACAGCAGTTATGAGGCACTTCGTGGAAATGATAATAGGGCTTTTTGGGTTGGCGCAGGTGGGCAAGCTACAGTAAATGGTACCGTTGAATTAAATGATACAGGCAGTACCGCTTTTTATATTCAAAATGGTGGCCAAGTAACCTTAAATGGTCAGCTCAATTTGAATAGTCAAAATATCAAAAATAGTGCAGATCCTTTACTTGAAACATCTCTTAGAAATTTTGGTGCTTGGGTTGAAGGGGAAGACTCTCAATTTACTATGAATGGTACAGCTTCTATTGCCATGAATGCTGATCGTGCTGTTGGTGTGCATATTAGAGATGGCGCAAAAGCTCAGATTAATGATCAAGCAGGTATTGTTTTTGGTGCCAATAATTCTGATCAAATTGGTTTTTTAATCTCCGCCATTACCGGTTCAGGTTCTTTAGTGTATAACAGCAGTCAAAATATCTCCTTAGAGCCCAGTGGTAAAAACACCGTTTTATTCAGAATTGAGAGAGGGTCTGTTTTCTCTTCTGACACCATTGAAAGCACAAATAATGCTTTGTCTCATTTAGACTCAAACGGAGCGGAAAACTCAACCTTAATGGTCATTACAAATGGATTGTCTGCGGGAAGTAAAATTGTCGCAACACAAGCTGATTTAAGCGGTTTTACTTTGAGTGTGAATGGTAAAGATGCAAAAGGTGTTCGTGTGGAAGGGGGGGCTCAAGCCACGATTACAGACCGCACAAACATTAGTTTAAATGGTTCGGGTGCCACTTTAGCAAAAATTGATGGTTGGTTTTATGACTTAGATGGTAACCGTGATACCAGACAAGAAAGCACATCATATGTTTCTACTTTAAATAGTTCCGCAAAATTAATTGATACAACGATAAATGGAACACCTCCTAATGTTACGGTGACTGATGGTATTGGTTACCATGTTACTCATGGTGGCAAATTGATTCATGGTGTCACCAATGCTGACGGAACAATTGATGCAGGAACCATTAATTTTACTAATGGATATTCAAATATTGGCATCAAAATTGAAAATGGTGGGGAGCTGATTAACTTAAAAGGTGCCAATATTACTGTCAACGGAACAGCAATAGATATAAGTGGCAGTGGTTCTAAAGCAAGGGTAGAAAACGTTTTACCTACAGATCCATTAAAACCAGTTGTTTCTGTTTTAGATGGTACAGCAGCATATCGTGTGTATGATGGTGCTGCACTTGAATTAACTGGTTCAGGCACAACTCAAGCCAGAGGAAGTGCCCATGGTGTATTTGTTGATGGCTTTTATGAAAATGATGATATCAATAACCCTTATCATCCTGCTGCCAGTATTGTATTAAATGGTGCCGTTTTGGATTTAAATGGCAAAGCAAGCAATGATGTGGGTAATGGTATTGAAAATAAAGCAGGTATTAGTAATATCCAATTGATTAATAATGCTCAAATTGACGTGAATAATGGAATTGGTATCCACTCTGGTGTGGGCATGCAAGGCGCAAATAATAAAGGCACTATTAACGTTTATGGTTCTGGTACTGGCATTAAGTTTGAAGGTATAGATAAACAAACAGGTGTGGTTACTGGGTCAACAGAAAATGCTATTCAAAATACAGGTTACCAGAATGTTGTCATCAATGTTTTTGGTGCAGATGGTACAGGTATTTATGTGGACTCTTTGCAAGATGTGGTCACATCAGCAAGTGTGAATATATTTGATGAGCAAGGGAAAGCAGCACTTCAAATAAAAGGCGAAACACAAAACGCTTCACAATCTGGGTTTTTACATTCAAATAGTTTAGCTTCTACTATTGTTGATCTAAATAATGGTTATATAAAATCATTTAGCAATAGTGGTGACATATTATTTGGCTCTTTTAATGGTACAGATTTTACTCGAGACAGTAATGATGACAGTAAAAACAAATATGCTATTACTTTAGGTGAAACAAGTAATGGCATTTCTTTTAAAAATACATCAACGGGTAAAATTAATGGTGTGGTTCAATTACTCGGTTATGACCAAACCACAAACAAAGGCAATACAGTCGAATTAGCCACCAATAGCCAAGGTAATGTGTTCATAACAGGCAAGGGGGATGATGAGTTCACAGTCAATACCGTTGTTGGTAACGACAGCACCGCACCAGCCAGTCAATTTAGCCATATTGATGGTGGTGAGGGTTATGATAAGTTAACCTTTGGTTCTGGGTCTAACTATCAAATTAGCGATGAAAATACCATTAAGAATGTGGATTATGTCAGCCTTCAAGGGAACAGTTACCTTACTTTAAATAGTGTGTTGCTCAATGGTACTGACACTTATCAAATTGATTTGAATAGTGTATTAAAGTATAACGATCACACACAAATGGCATTTGATAAAGAGCTATTAGGCCAAGGCTTATTTGTTGTGAATTTAACCAATAGAGAAAATGAGTTTTCATTTACACAATCGGCTATTAATCAACCTTTTAAAGGCACGGTTGAACTAACGAACTCAACTTATCAGCTGCTTGATAATACCACTAAAAACAATACTGAAATGTTAGCAGAGGCCACACTTAAAGTTTCTGAAAACAGTTTGGTTAATGTGGGGGAAAATACACAAAATATAGGTGGTTTAACCGTTAATAGCGGTACATTGAATTTTGGTGACATAGACTTAAAAGATGGTGATGCTTTAGCAGACCATAATATTAATGTTGACAATACACTTACCTTAACAAGTAAGAATAATGGTGGTGGCGGTACAATTATGGTGGATCTAAAAGACTACCATGTTGATATTCCATCAGGCAAAACCTTACTTGAGCAAGACGACAGTGAAACACATATTACATTAGTAACAGCACAAAACGTTAATGGTGCAGGCTACGTTACCCATCTGAATTTGGTTGATGCAAATGGACAAGCCATTGACCCAGATGCACGTGTTGACCTTTACCAACAAAACGAAGCTGTAGCTAGAGCCTCTTATGGTGTCAGATTATATACTTCTGAAGATGGTATCAATAATGATGGGTTATATGCAGGTTATGGTTTAACAAAAGTTGAATTAAAGGCGCAGAATAATCAAGCTGGTGAAGGAAATGCATTGGTCTTAGATGCTTCAAATAGTAGCAGTGCTAGTGGTTCAGACTTTAGTGCACTAATCACAAACTATGATAATGAAGATGGTACATTTACCTATGGTGACTTACAAATTAGAGGGAATAAGACTGTTTCATTAAGCAGTGCCAATGATTATAAAGGAGCTACCTATGTTAAAGATACGAGCACTTTATTATCTAGATCAGATGATGCTTTAGGGACAACCCGTCTATTGCATTTAGCTTCAAATACTAAATTTGACTTAAATGGTTATAAGCAATTGGTGGGTAGTTTAATGACCAATAATGAGTCAGTTGTCGATTTTAATAACGGGAAATTGGTGATTAGTGGTTTAGATGGCACGACAGGAAATCAACAGCTTCAATCTATTATTAGTGCTGAAACTTTATATGGCAATGGACAATTTGTCATTGGCGCAAATAGTACTCGCGCATTAAGCACTCATTCTCCAACAGTGACTATTTTGGGAGACAACACGAATTTATTTGCAGATACGACCATTTATCAAGGTGCTACTGTCAATTTAAATGCCTATGCTGGTTTAGGTCATGGCACAATTGATCAAAACGGTGTTTTAAACTTATCTTTATCAACTAATGGAGCCTTAACCAATAGCAACCTTTCTGGAACAGGGCAAGTTAATAAATTTAATACAGGAACACTTAACTTTAATTTAGCTCAGGCCAAAGACTTTCAAGGTGTTTTTAATATAGAAAGTGGTGCCATAAAATTTAATGGTGATAATAATTTAAGCAGTGATCATTATTTGGCTTCACAAATTAATATTGCCAAAGGTGCCGCTTTAATCGGTCTGGATCATGCTGGTTTTGCCGGCAACATTGTCAATTCAGGTGTGTTTTATGTTGGTAATGAGCCTAATGTTGCTCCTTCTGGAAGCAATTATAAAACAGTGACTGTAGGTAATTATGAAGGTAGATCTGGAACTTTGGTTTTTAATGGCATATTGACTGGTGATGATTCGCCTATTAATAAATTAATAGTTCAAGGCGATGCATCAGGGCACAGCTTTGTTAAAGTCAATAATATGGGCGGACTTGGTGCTCAAACAGAAAAAGGCATTTTGCTGGTTCAAATAGAAGGCGAAAATAATGCTGGTTTTGAAAAAACAGGACGAATTATTGCAGGTGCTTATGATTATGCTGTGATGACTGGCGCGCAAATTGATAATGAAATCGCCACAAAAACAGGCAGTAATGCAACCAGCTCTAATGAACAATATCGTAAAAACAGCATTTATTTATGGAGTAATGAAACATTTAGACCAGAAGTGGGGGGATATATTACCAACTTGGTTGCCGCCAATAATTTGTTTGATTTACGTTTACATGATCGTTTAGGTGAAACGCAATATACCGATTTATTTACGGGTGAAAAAAGAACGTCAAGTGTGTGGATGAGGCATCAATATAATTATGGCAAACTACGGGCGGGTGAAAATTCGTTGTCTATGAAAAACCGTATGAATGTGACCCAAATTGGTGGGGATATTGCTCAATGGTCTTCTGGTGACAGTAACCGTTTCCATTTAGGTGTGATGGCTGGTTATGGCGACAGTAAAAATAAGTCTTCGTCTACCATTAATGGGCGTACAGCAGATAGTAAGGTTGATGGGTACAGTTACGGAATATACGGTACTTGGTACCATAATAATGAGGACAAAACAGGTCTTTATGTAGACAGTTGGGCTTTATGGAATGACCTTAATGCAAAAGTTGAAGGCAAAGAATTTTCTGAAGAGTATAAGCTAAGTGGCTTAACTGCTTCTATTGAGTCAGGCTATACATTCGGGCTTGGTAAATGGGGTAATTCGGATATTTTTATTCAACCAAAAGCACAGTTGCGTTGGGGAGGGGTTAAGGCAAAGGATCATACCGAAAACAACGGTACGCAAGTAGTCAGTGATCATGGGAACCTTCAAACCCGTTTGGGGGTGAGGGCATCCTTATTGAAATACCCCATTATGGCCAACAGCACGGCAAATGAGTCTAACTTACAAGTATTTGCCGAAGCTAACTGGCTTCATAACAGCAAACTTCACCAAGTTTCATTTGATGATATAGGTGTGAAGCAAGATGGTGCTCAATCTATAGGGGAATTGAAGCTAGGCTTGGAAGGTAATATTCATAAAAACACCAATCTTTGGTTGAATATTGCTGCTCAAAAGGGGAGCCAGCATTATAGTAATCTCTCTGCAACCATGGGGGTGAAGTATAGTTTTTAACCCCTTTTTTGCCGTTAGCTTAACAAAAGAGCAAGTATGCACTATAGTGGCTTGCTCTTTTTTATTTCATTTAACTCAATAATAAAGATAAAATGTTTTTTTATAACACAATAATATTGTATATTAATAATACCATTTTAATGTCATATTTATTATTTTAATCAACAAAAGGATTCTTTATTATGGATCATCATAACCCTTACCTTAAACCTGAGGCTAATTTAAGGAAACCCCACCATCTGCATGACCAAAATGATGTAGCACTTTGGAATCCGAATGCAGCATGTAACTGGTGCCTTCTTTTTTCTCCTATTTTTGGTGCATACTTACATATGTTAAATTGGCGTGCCTTGGGGATGCCCGAAAAAGAAAAAGAGAGCTTAATTTGGTTTTGGGTAAGTATCGTTTCGGCAGTCGTTGCCATTTTTACGCCAATAAATACTGCTTTTATTGTTTTAATTGTTTGGTATTTTGCCTCAGCACGATCTCAAGTAAAATATGTTCGTGAGCATTGTGGGGATTCTTATGAACGAAAACCTTGGGGCGTTCCACTTTTGTGTGCTACAGGTGTTTTTGTGGCTGTCGTGATATTGTGTGTGTTTTTAGAGCTGGTTTTAAATTAATTTAATTTCATGAGTGTTCATTTTGCTACTTAAATCAGGGCAGATAAGTAGCAAAATGTGTTTGTTTGTATGGCAAAAAAGTGCTTAAGCAGTTAATTTAATCTTTTTTAAGTAGATTTGTGCCAATAATAATGCCATACAACTTAAGCTAATCTGAACCAGCCCTAAGTTTTGTAACCAACCAGAAATACCTAGCCCTATCGCAATCAACAGATAGTAAGCTAATCCTAAAACAGCGCCCGCCGTACCTCTACAATCTTGATAATGATTGAGTACAACCCCTAAAATAATCGGAATCGCCATGGCGTAACTCATCATAATAAACATCATGGGTACCACAAACCATAAAGAGTCGCTAAGCAGGTATACTGTGACAGAACTAATTAATAATAAAATAAGGGCACATAAAAATAGTATTTGATTACTGATTCCTCGAGATAAGGCAATCTTATTTGTTTGAGAACCACAAATTGACCCAAAAGCCATCATCATTCCTGTATAGCCAAATAGAGTGCCTGATGCATCTAAGCGTTCAAAAATAAAAGGGGCAACTGTGTAGTAACTAAAAGCACTTATATTGAATATGGCAATGAGTCCAGTTGCTAGCCAAAGTTGCCTGTCCTTCAACATTCTTGCTGTGGTTGTGATAAAAGACGCCGTTTGTATCTTTATTGGTTTTGTTTCCTCAATGTTTTTTGCACTGAAGATAAATAACGTGATAGCGAAGAGAAACAGAGCAATAAAAACGCCTTGGTACCCCCAGTGTTGATTGAGTAACCCACCACTTAACATGCCAATGGCGGGACTTATTGCCAGTACAACACCAATTAAAGAGAATACCTTGATCAATTCATCACCCTGATACTTGTCTCGTAAAATAGTCTGGACAACAACACTACCTACCGCAGCACCAAAAGCAGATATGATTCGAGCAATCAATAAAACAGTAAAATCATGGGTCACTAAAGCAATGAATGAGGCTAGCGCATAGCAAAGTAGGCCGCCCAGTAATGATGGGCGTCGCCCGTAGAGATCAGCAGCTCTTCCCCAAAAAAAGACACCAACTGCAAAAGCCACAAAATAAACCGATAAGGTTTGAGCGGCAACTTGTGCTGGTACCTCAAATGCAAGAGCAATAGTTGATAATGCAGGACTGTACATGGTTTCAACAATTTGTGGAAACATCACCAAAACAGTTAATAAATAAAATTTTTTCACCAAGCATCCTATCCAGTTATGAATAGGGCACAGTGTAAAGTTTATTGTATAATTGAAGTTACAAACAAAAAGACTAAAAGTATCAAAAATCAGACATTATGGCTTGGTTACCTTATGAAACACATTTGCGTTTAGATGACTTGATTGCCCCAGTGATTGGGGTTGCTTCCGATTTTGGTAAGCATGATTCCCAGTTACATCAACATCAGCATAGTCAATTATTGTTTGCCAAGCACGGCGCAATTCATATTATGACAGGTCAGATACTCAGCATTTTATCACCTAACCGTGTTGCTTATATTCCGCCTAATACCATGCATCGAGTTGTGATGTACAATAGCGTGGATTATCGTTCTATTTATATTGATGCTCAAGTGTATCAAGGTATGCCAACAGAGGTAGCAATCTATGATACTTCTGCTTTAATAAAAGAAGTATTAGAGCAAATTGCGTTTATGCCATTTAAAACAAATTGGGAAAAAGGCGATCCATATCATCTGCTTTCGCTTTGTTTCAGTTGGCTTAATGGACCGTCATTACAGCAAATGTCATTACCTTTGCCTCAAGATAAACGGTTACAGCCCTTGGTTGAGTCGTTGGCGTTGCTGCCACCAACATTAACCAAACTCACAACTTATGTGGGCGCGTCAGAAAAAACAATTGGACGTATTTTTAATAGAGAAGTCGGAATGAGTTACCAACAGTGGCGCCAACGTTGGCGCTTTATTAAAGCGGTTGAACTATTGGCTACAGGAAAAAACAATACCGATATTGCACAATTATTAGATTTTTCTAGCGATAGTGCTTTTACCACATTTTTTAAACAATGGTCTGGCTGTACACCCAAACAATTTAAAAAATAAAAGTACAGAAAATTAAAAGAGAGTGGTGATGTTTGATGAAAATAAAGTTAAGTATATTATTATTTATAATCGTTTTTTTAGTTATTCTGATGTGCAGTTATTTTTTTGGTAATGTCATTAGCCTTATTGCCGCAAGGGGGTATTATATTCCTGAGCAGTCTTCAGTTTTTACTTTTAGAGTAACCGTTGATAATGAAGGTTCAGGTGAGTACTAGCTTTATGGGGAAGATAATACTCACTTTTATGAGGCAATGTCAGGACAAAAATTGGTTTTTCCGAAAAATAAGGTTAAAGAGTGCATCGGTTTTAATCCCTTTGATTATCAAACATGGTGCGTTGATTACTTGATAGGAAACCCTATTCAAAATAGCAAATGAGCGAAAAATACAACAATAGCTTATTAGGAATGGCTGTATTCTTTGAAAAAACAATCATGTTGAAAATATAAACTTGAGTTTTTATTAAATATATGGTATTAATACTAAAGGCCTAAGCCAAAGATGTATTGATCTAAATTTTTCACTAAGTAGTTCGAATCAAAATTTTATCTTCTAGAAGTATTCTTTTTAGTTGGATTTCTTTTGTTAGCTTTAGTAAATAGTCAAGCCAATCATTATTGATGTTCTTTGTTCTTAGGTTATCTATAAAAAATATAATAAGGATAATATTATGAATTTTAAAAATAAAATTGGACTTTTAAAATGGTTTAATCGCGATCAAGGTTTAGCTTTGATCATCCCTTCTGATGGATCAAAAGAAGTGGTTTGGGATATTGTGCTTTTAGATAAAGCGCAAACAAAACAATATAAAAAGTTAGAAGATGGACAAAAAGTTGCTTTTAAAGTTGAACGTGGTCATAAAGTAATGAGTGCTTTTGATGTCGTATTGATGTAAGCGTTTTAACGATATTTGTTTGAGTGATATTAACTTAGGTAACGTTTTGTTGCTTGAGTTAATATTTAAAGTAAATTGATTGACTGTGTTATTTATTTAAGCTATTTCTTGTGTTCCATCTTTGAGAGTTTTTTCTTTTCTGTTTAATGAATTACTCTTTGAATAAAATTTAAGAAATTTATTAATAAAGTAAGCATCTTCTTTTAGATAGAAAGAAAAAACGATTGCCTATTTATACTAATTTAAGCGGCCAAATATTGGGTTAAAGGTACAGTCATGAAAATTGCTCTGTTTGTCCTTTACCTGCTTCATTTCTTACCCATTACCATGCTTCACCTGATTGCCCGTTGTGTTGGCTGGAGTGCATTTTATCTTTTTCGTTCTCGGCGTAGGGTGGGAGAGATTAATCTTAAACTTTGTTTTCCTCAATGGTCAGACAATAAAAGAAAAAAAATCTTACAAGCTAATTTTTACCATATGGCGGCTTTGTATATTGAGTACAGTATTTGTTGGTATGGAAGCGCCAAGCGGATTTCTAATTTAGTTTCTTATGAAAATAAGCATTATTTAGATGAAATGCTCGCTGAGAAAAAAAATATTATTTTATTGTATCCTCATTTTACCGCTTTTGAGGTGTGTGGCAATAAAATGAATCAGGATGTTCCTTTTGTCAGTATGTATTCACATCAAAAAAATCAAGTAATCGATCAAGCCATTTATAAATATCGTCATCGATATAACAGTGTATATCTTGTTTCTCGCCAAGAAGGTTTTAGAAATTTGATTAAAGTGATGAAAAATCACCCAGAAGCGCCTCTGATGTATCTGCCTGATCAGGATTTTGGTGAAAAAGATTCCATTTTTGTACAATTTTTTGGTGTCACAACAGCAACAACACCTGGTTTAAACAAATTAGCCAGATTAACCAATGCCACAATTATTCCACTGATCGCAACACGACAAAAGAATAAATTTGTTTTAACTTTTCATCCTCCGTGGCAAAATTTTCCTACAAATGATGAATATCAAGACACACAAAGAATGAATGATTTTATTGAAAGTCAGGTTTTGCAACAACCAGAGCAGTATTTTTGGTTGCATAAGCGCTTTAAAACAAGGCCAAAAGGGGAAGAAAAAATATATTAAATAAACAAATGATTAAATAGAAGGTTAATGAATAAAATACCTGTATGAATATGCAAGATTTTTATGATCATTTGTCTTTTTAATTTGTTGATTTTAAAAAAAATGGAAAATAATTGTTTGGTTGAAAGTATCTTAAGTTATATTGATCTAATAGGATGAAAAACCTGAACGAAGATTGAGTTTAATTGAGTACGATCCATTTGGTATATTCTATTTAAGTTTGACAAACTTAGGTAAAATTATGCATAATAGAAAAGTAATTTCGTAATTATTTTGTTTGTATTACAATCTGTTGAGTTGTTTTATCTTTAGAAAAATCTTAAAAAAGATTTGCATGTTTCATTAAAGCACACGTAAATATCAATTAACACTTTAATAATCATTTTTATTGATTAATCGTTATTCTTGCTTCGTCGCTAGGCGTTTTAAACCAAAAGGAGTTTGCCATTGATTCGTTTTGAACATGTAAATAAGACATATGGAAGCAAAACGATTTTCAACGACTTCAACGTTGAATTACCTAAGGGAAAATTCATTGTATTGATCGGCCCAAGTGGATGTGGGAAGACAACAATGCTCAAGATGATCAATCGACTAATTGAACCTGATAATGGTGCGGTTTATGTTGATGGAAAAGATATCTCCAAAGTTGATAGTATTCAGCTACGTCGTTCAATAGGTTATGTGATCCAACATATTGGCCTGTTTCCAAATATGACTATTGCGCAAAATATTAGCGTTGTCCCAAAACTACTGAAATTTGATAAATCTCGTTGTGAGCAAATTGTGCATGAATTACTTGAGCTGGTTGATATGCCCTATAGTGAGTTTGCACATAAATACCCAACACAACTGTCTGGTGGTCAACAACAGCGAATTGGTGTTTTGCGGGCATTAGCAGCTTCTCCTCCCATAGTGTTAATGGACGAACCCTTTGGTGCTTTGGATCCGATGACTCGGATGACACTTCAAGACGAAGTAAAAAGCTTACAAGAACGGCTGCAAAAAACAATCGTATTTGTGACCCATGATATGGATGAAGCTTTGGCATTGGGCGATATTATTGTCTTTATGGACTCGGGTAAAATAGTGCAAATGGCATCGCCAGAAGAGATGCTGAGAAATCCAGCCAATTCTATGATTCGTGAATTTATGGGCAAACGTTCCGATGATAACGAATCTGCCCCGCAATCAGCATCAGATGTGATGCAACGTAATGTGATTAAAGTATTTAGAAACTGTGGTTTGAGCGAAGCGGTTAATAAAATGAAACATTATAATATCGACACTTTAATTGTCGTTAATAATGATATGACTTATGCTGGTACTGTATCGATCAAAAGCATCATGCACGCGAAGCAAACGCGTGGAATTGAATCACTTATTTATAATGAGCATCAGGTTGTGTATGTGGATGAGGACGCACAATCATGTTTTGATGCTTTATTGTCTTCAAGCGAGAGTTATCTGGTTGTGCTCAATCGCAATAATAATGTAGCGGGTATTCTCACAAGGACAAGTGTTGCAAAAGCTTTGGCACAGATCGTTTGGAGGGATGATAATGGATAAGTTCTTCTCCCTTTATGGTTACAAACTTGCGGTTGCGGTTGGCACACATTTAATGTTTGTATTGGTTTCCGTATTTATTGCTTTTATCATTGCCCTTGTGCTTGGATGTGCCTTATCCCGTATTCCAAAAGTTGCACGTTATCTCATTCCCCTTATCTCAGTTTTGCAAACGATTCCTGGTATTGTATTTATTGGCTTGTTGTTTTTGATTCTTGGCATGAAACCCATAACAGTTATTGTTGCTTTGGCTATTTATGCCGTTTTCCCCATATTAAAAAATATCTATACTGGCCTTATTGAAGTGCCCAGCACATATAAAGAAGCCAGCATTGGTTGTGGCATGACATCATTCCAATCCTTATTAAAAGTAGAGATTCCTTTAGTGCTGCCAGCCATTATGAATGGACTACGTATGTCTACCATTTATACAGTCAGTTGGGCTGTACTGGCATCTATGATTGGCTTAGGTGGGTTAGGGGATTTTATTTATATTGGTGTCAGCACAAACAATAATACGCTTATTATCGCAGGTGCTATTCCTGCGGCAATTATGGCCATTGTGTTAGGTGGGCTAATTGATGTGCTCAAAAGAGTCATGATTCCTGCTGTCCTAAGAAGGGATATTCTATGAACTGGAGTTTGGTTTGGGAACATCTTTTTATTGTTGTTGTGTCTACTTTGATTACCATTGTGTTAGGGGTCCCTTTAGGCGTATTGGCTTATTTTCAAAAGAGCTTTCGAAAACTGATTTTGTTTCTTGTTGATATTTTGCAAACAATCCCTGCTTTAGCGCTTTTGGGCATGATTATGGTTCTTTTGGGTGCAGGAAAACCAACCGTTATTATTGGCCTTGTCCTTTATTCCTTATTGCCTGTTGTATACAACACCTGTTTGGGCTTAACTGAAATTAATCCTGCTATTAAAGAAGCTGCTATAGGTATGGGAATGACCAGAATATATCGCTTAGTTCATATAGAGTTTCCGCTTGCCATTCCGACTATTTTTACGGGTATTCGTATTGCTGCGGTGACTGCTGTTGGGGTTGCTGTTTTTGCGACATTTGTTGGTGGTGGTGGGTTAGGAGGAGTCATTTATCGTGGTATTCATATTCAGAATATGCGCCTGATTTTATATGCCACATTATCTTTAATGGTGATGTCTATCGTCATTGATATGCTGATGAGTTTGGCCGAGAAAAGCTTGCTGCGCCGTAAAACAAATTTCTGATGGTTGTACCACAATAACAAAAGGATGAATAATGATGAATATAATAAATTTAAAGAAAAAATGGATAACTGGATTGTTGGTTTTAGCGTGTATGGCATTTCTTAGCGCATGTGATTCAGCAGAAGATAAAAGTAAAACTCTGGTGATTTACGATGGACAATTTGCTGAAATGAGATTGATGCATCAGATGGTCAAAATTCTGGTAGAAGACCAAACTGACCTTAAAGTACAGATCAAAGATGAAATGTCTCCAGTCAATAGTTTTAATGAGTTGGTTAAAGGTAATGCTGATTTAATGAACAGTTATGATGGGACACTTTTGACGACTTTTTTACATCTTGACCCGTCGCAGGTTCCAGAGGGCGTTAATCTATACGATTTTGTCAATGAAACTGCTTCAAAAGAAAAACACGTTCATTTACTTGCAAAGCTTGGGTTAAATAATACCTATGCTGTTGCTGTACCCAAAGCAATTGCTGAAAAATATCATTTAAATACCATTAGTGATCTTATCCCTGTTTCTCAAAATTTGGTTTTTGGGGCAGAGCATGAGTTTTTTAGTGAAGAAGGCAGTGCTAAATTTAACCCTTTTGTATCGTTTTATGGTTTGAAATTCAAAGAGAGTAAACCTATTGATCTTGGGCTTAAATACTCAGCAGTACAAAGCGGTAATATAGATGTTACCGTAACCTATGCAACAGATGGTTTAAATAGAAAAGCAGGATTAAAGATTCTAAAAGATGATCGTCAGTTTTTTCCAGAATATAATGGTGCATTATTGGTACGCGATGATTTAATGCCACGTATGGCAGATGTCGCGCCAAATCTTGAAGAAGTATTGAATAAGCTTGGTGGTCAGCTTTCTGATGAAATTATGACAGACTTAAGCTATGCCGTAGATGTTGAAGGGCGTTCGTCACATGATGTGGCTCAGGAGTTTCTCCAAAAACGTGGTTTATTATCAAAATAAAACAATATTTTTTCGATCATAAATATAAGGGGAAATTATGATGACATTTTCTAATGATTGTACTTTACCGGCACTTCCTTTACCTGAATTGAAAGAAAGCATCAATCAAATAAAAGAATTGATTAAGCCATTGGTTGATGATGTCACTTGGCAGCAAAGTTGTGTTGCCGCGGACGCTGTGGCTATACAAGCTGCTACATTACAGCAGGAGCTATCAGAGTATCGTCATATTTTAGCAAAAGGGAATAGCTGGCTTCGTCCCTTTTGGGACGAGTCTTATCTTTCTAGTCGTTCTTCTTTGCCTCTTAATGTTAATTATTTCATTGAATTAAGAACTGAGCAGATGATTGCGGGTATTGATGATTCTAATGTCAAACTGGCTACTTTTTTGCTTGCCCTTTGTCGACAATTTCAGGCTATTGCCACGAATAAAATACCCAACGAAGTGGTGCATGGTCAATGCTTGAGCATGGATCAGCTAGATAATATGTTATACAGCCGTATAGCTGCATTAAATAGTGATATGCTCATGCCTGTTTCAGTACAAGGGCAGATTTGTATTTCAGTCGTCTGTCGTGGATACTGGTATTTACTTTGTGTTTCTGATGTTAGTGGTCAGTTTGTTACAAGCAATGCTTTAGCCAGTGTTCTGCAAGATATTCGTACCGATGCGATGTCTAACTCAGATATGAACGTGCCAATTGGTGCCATGTGTGTTGCAACACGGGATGAAGCTGCTTTAATTCGCCAAGAGCTTTGTTCTAATCTTCAAAACCGTTTAAGCCTGAGAGACCTAGAGCATAGCCTTTTTACTCTTTGTCTTGATGAACCAGGAACACAGCCATTTGCTGATACTTTACTTGGTGGGCCAACTGAAAATAGATGGTATGATAAGTCTCTTCAAGTTATTGCTGATGATGCGGGTCATATAGGCCTTAACATTGAACACTCAGGCTGTGATGCGGGAATATGGCTTTATTTACTTCAATGCGTTTATGAAGAGAATGCACAAACTGTTTTGCAAAGTGAACATCATTTAATTCAACCACAATTTCGCCAGTTAAAATGGCAGATTAATCCTTCATTAAGTGACCAATTAAAATATTGGCATCAAAAACAGCAAGCCGATTATGCTTCTATTGGCCGTTCTTTTTATGAAAATACAGATATTAACCGTGAACAAATTAAGGGATTAGGATGCAGCCCTGATGCGTTTTTACAATGTTGTTGGCAGTTAGCTTATTATCAGTTGAGTCAAGAGATGGTTTCTGTTTATGAAGCCGTTGCTGTTCGTGGCTTTTATCAAGGTAGAACCGAATGCGCGCGCCCATTAACCGAACAAATGGCTTCGTTTATCCAGCAAAGTTTTACTGGTGGCGTATCAAAAGATTCGTTAAAGGCTTCTTTTCTTTTAATGGAACAGGCACATAAAGCACGGTTAAAACGTTGTCAACAAGGTATGGGCAGTGAGCGGCATATGACTGGTTTATATTATATGTCTATGCTAAATAATACACCCACTTCAAAGTTGCCAGAACTATTTAATGATACTGGTTGGCAAAAGCTGATACATAATACTATTTCTACCAGTTCCATTGCTGCTCCCTTTATTCGTTTTTTTGGTTTTGGACCAGTAGAGAATGATGGATTAGGTATTGGATATGGCTTAACCTCCACAGGTTTACAATTGGTTGTTACTTCAGCAAAAAATAGCAAGGTTGGAACTGAAGATTTTATTCGTGCTTTTGAAGCACAATCCAATATATTAAAAGACATACTAAGCAGTTAAGGGGTAATAAACTAGCCTATATTGTATAGAAAATTAGGGTTGAGGCTTAATTTGTTTAATTAACTTGGCAGAGTATTTTTAGAATTATTTTGCCTGATTGTTTTTAGCCACAAGCTAAAGCAAATGCTGATTACAGAAAACGTAATAAATAAAGCACCTGAGTTCAGTTTCATGATTAAGCCAATGACAATTGGCCCCATACTGGCACCTATACTGTATGTAACCAGCATTAGTGTGCTAAGTGAAATCCGTTTAGCTGGGTCAATGTCATCATTGGCAAACGAGACCGATAGGGGATAAAAGGTAAATGCAAATATGCCCAGTATAAATGCGAAAATAAGCAAAAAAGAATAGGATAGGGAAAATATACCCCATAATGGGATGATTAAAATAGCAAAAATAAGTGTGTTTTTCTGAAGTAATAGCCCACGATTTACTCTATCAGAAAGCCAACCCATTGGCCATTGAGCCAGCGCGCCAGCGAGCATGATCATTGATAAAAAATAACTGATTTGAATATTGCTTAATCCTACCTGATTGGCATATACAGGGGCTAAGCCATAAATTGTGCCAACAAAAATGCCACTAATTAAAACCGCAATCAATGGCTGAGGAATTTGTTTGATAAAATAAGTCAGCTCCATTGAAACAGATTTTTGGGGCTCAGGGTACATACGACGAGTCATGGCAACAGGGATCAGACTAATACAAAAGCAAATTGCGACCAGTAATACAGGCTTAAAACTCAATAGAGGAAATTTACCAATAAGTAGTTGTCCAACAACTTGCCCAAAGCTGCTGGCTGTCATATAGCCTGCCATAATAATGCCACGTTGATGGTTTTCTACTTGATCATTAAGCCAGCTTTCAATGACAATAAATTGCCCCATCATAGCCATACCCATAATAAAACGTAACATCAGCCACAAAGGAAGTGATTCAAATAGTAAATGGAGCAATACCGTTATCGTGCTGATGGCTGCGCAAGCGACATATGTGCGAATATGCCCAACATGAGAGATGATGATATTATCAATTTTTGCGCCAAATGCCATACCAATATAATAAGCAGCAATCATGCCCCCTATCCAAACAGAGCTGACTTGCTTTTGGTCTAAGTTTAATGCTATATAGGTAATAAATAGGCTGGAGCCCATAAGCATAAAGATGGTGGCACAGAAAAGTGCTGGAAATTTCATTAAAGTTATACGCATTTTTTATGCCATCAAAGCAAATTGCTTCAGTTAACTGGGTTGGTGTTTTCTTTTGTGATTATAAGCGATTATTATGGATAATGTTGTTAATTTAATTTCAGTTTGTAAAAGGGGATAAATTAAAGAATACTGAAGCTATTGATTGTTGCCGTTGTTTATGACTTTTTTGTATTAAGTTGTTGTATATATTGGATGTTTGTTTGAGAATTTAATTGTGTCTGCATTTTTAAAACTTAGATCTGTATCTGAAGATGGTAGAGTATAATTCAGTCTGATCCAAAGTAGACAATTTTTTGTATGATTACTTTACTAGCATATTGTAAGAGAAGTTTTATTTCTTGGTTAAATGTCTTTTGTTCATTCAGGTAAATCATGACCTTGAACGCAATAGAATAAAGACTATTTGTTCAAGGTCAATTATTTTAGATTGTTACTGGCATAATTTTTGCAAGTATTCGTCAACATAATCGTTGTTGTCATTAATTACCTATTGCTCCTTGTACATCCAGTACATCTATTTTGGTTTTATCTAAGCCCGTGTCTGTAATATGGCATTGAATTGTCAAGCCGTTTTTGCTTTCAAAATGGGCAAGTGTGAATTGAGCGCCTTGGCCTTGCCTCAAACTTAGATTAACCTCTTGTGCAACAGATAATATTTTTTGCTGTGGCAAATAAATCGATTTACCATAAGTTAAGAGTAAGGTTTTAATTTCCATAAGACCTGTTTGATTGATTGTGTAAGTATAGGTTTCCATTATCGTGTTCCTTATTTTATTTGAATAAAAATAGGCTATAGAAAATATGTTTTTAAGAAAGTTAATGATTTGAACTGTCTGGCATACGCGCAGCTTCAAATAAAAACCAAGCTCTTCTCTCTGCCTGATCAACCCAATTTTCAATAAAACTGGATGTGGCTATATCGCGAAACTGACTGGTCACATTATGTGCTTCTCGTAAATTAAAAGTCAGCGTTTGATTGTCTTCCCTTAATTCAGCAAGCATGTCAGAAGGCTCAACATAAACAGCGTTATTATTTAAAATACGTTGCAAATTAGCGATATGTTCTATTGAACGTAAAGTAGGTTGTCCAATTTTTCGAATACGCTCGGCAATCTCATCTGTCATTGCCAAAAGCTCGGAGGCCTGTTGATCAAATAGTAAGTGATAATCTCGAAAATGTGGGCCACTCACATGCCAATGAAAATTTTTTGTTTTTAAATATAAAGCAAAAACATCGGCCAAAATAGCGTTCATCATCAAACCAATACTCTTAGCTGATTGAGGCGGTAAGTCTGTTGGTGTGGCTAAAGGTCTATTAAAAAAACTTTTTATAATATTAGTATTGGTGCTCATAATATCTTCCTCTTATATTTTTAAATGAATTGATATGAAAATATATTTAATAAATGTTATTAAATACTTCTAACATGTTTATTTTGTATTTGAATTTTGATGAAAAATTTGTCTGGTTGGTGTGTTGTCGTATTCATAATTTGCACTGTCCCATAAATCTTTAATAAATGTGTAGCCAGTTTGATTGTTTTTGTGTAAGCCAATGGCAAGATAATTGTTTAACGTACCTATAAAGATAGAGTCATTTAGATCTATGGTTTTACTTATCGCTAAGCTTACTTCGTCAGCTGTGTTTCTTGTCAAAAGAAGCCAGCTAGAAAGATGAATTTTTTTAGCTTCACCAAAACTTTTAATTGTTTTAATAATATTGGCATAATATTGGCTGTTTTTTCTGACCAAGTCATACGAAATGATTAACTTATTCATGAATATCTCCTAAATGTGTGGGTTTTATTGTTTGTTAGTGAAGATGTGTTTTCCAGTTTTCCCTTCCTTGCCTGTTAACACTATTGTCTTATGAGACATTATCAAATTTAATTAATATTTTATCTGTGCGTTAGAGTACCAATCGCCGATATTTATTGATTTATGGTTAATAGGGGTAATTTAATGAATTTTTTTATATTATTAATATTATTGGGTTTTGTTTTGTAAAATGTAATCAGTTAACCCATAATTTTCCTTTTTTATTTGTGGCGTTATGTATGCTAGAGCACAGATTAATTCATTGTAATTAGCGATTATGATTATTAAGTAAAAAATTATTTTATGGCATGTCAAAGGAAAAATAGTTTTTTTAAAATTTTGATCAGTTGCGCTAAATATGTTGGGAAAAATACAGATGAAAAACAAAGAAAACGTTAAACAATCTATTGATGAGCATGATCATATTTTGGGTGGAGTTGATGCCCCAATTGTACTTGTTGAGTATGGTAGCTATGCTTCTTTTTTAAATTTAGAAACCCAAACACATATTGCCAATATTCAAAATAATATGGGTAAGAATCTTTGTTATGTCTTTAGGCATAACCCAGAACCTAATAATCAATTGGCTTATCGTGCCGCACAAATTATAGAACAAATTTCACCGGACTTATTTTGGACGGTACATGTTGAGTTAATGGCTTATTCTAATCATTTAACAGAAGAAGACTTAGAAGCGACTGCCATAAAATATGGTGTTAATAATCAAGACCAAACAATAGAAGCATTAAAAGCTAAATTGAAAGTTGATACTGACATTCAACATGCTCATCTTGATGGTGTAAAAATGACGCCAGCTTTCTTTATTAATGGCAGACAGTATCTAGGCTTATGGGATGAGCGTGCTTTTAAGGATGCTGTACAGGGTTCTTTAGGACATCGTGTTCATTTAGCTGCCTATGATTTTGCTGGTTGGGGACCATCTACTGGTTTGATTTTATTATCAGTCACTATCTTATCTATTATTTTGGCTAATTCATCACTTGGTCCTGCTTTTGAACAATTTTGGCAATTGAATTTTGGGCTAAATCTAGGGCTTTTTGTTTTTAATCTCACCTTACATGAATGGGTAAATGATGGTTTATTGACTTTGTTTTTTCTTATTGTTGGTTTAGAGATTAAACATGAATTAACGAATGGTCGTCTTGCCAATAGATTATCTGCAACATTGCCCATAGCAGGTGCTATAGGCGGTATGATTATGCCCGTTATTCTTTATTTACTGATTGTGCCTTCTGGTATATGGATGCATGGATGGGGGATTCCTATTGCAACTGATACAGCTTTTGTTATCGCTTTAATTATGGTGATGGGAAAGGCTGTACCCGTTGAGTTGCGTATCTTTTTAACGGTTGCAGCTATTGTTGATGATATTATGGCAATTTTAATCATCGCTGTTTTTTATTCAGATAATCATAATGTTCTATTTATGAGTAACGCACTTTTGGTTACTGGTATTCTGTTTTTACTCAATAGATTCCGTATTTATCGATTATTGCCTTATGTCATTTTAGGTATTATTTTATGGTTTTGTATTTATCAGTCTGGTTTGCATGCAACATTGACGGGTATTATTCTTGCCTTATTGATTCCAATACAAAAAGCGCCAAATTTAAAAATGTTGATGGATCAGGCATCTTCCATTATGTCTAATAAAACCTTGAGAGACAACCAAATAAGGTTGTATAAAAAAAACAAGCCCACGCAAAAAATCATCACATCAACGTTAAATCAATTAGAGGCATCTGCACTGTCATCATTATTAGGTAATATTTTAAAACGTTTAGAAGCGCCTGCGGACTATTTGTTACGCAAAGTTACCCCTTGGTCTAATTATGTTGTATTGCCTTTATTTGCATTTGCCAATGCGGGCGTAGTGATTTCATTTGGGGTGATTAACGAACATATACTGTTGATCATGGCCATTATATTTGGGCTGGTCATAGGCAAACCATTTGGTATCGTGTTATCTGCTTTTTTAGCTGTACACTTTAAATTGGCAGATAAGCCAAAAGAATATACATGGCTACAATTAATGGGAGCAAGCTCTCTTGCGGGTATCGGGTTTACCATGTCTTTGTTTATCGCAAGTCAAGCATTGTTGGTCGAAAGTGATCTTGCTGCTGCTAAAATTGCGATATTTTCTGCGTCTGTTCTTTCTGCTCTATTGGGCAGTAGCGTATTATGGGCTCTGAGAAGTAAATAAATTGTGCTTGTGTTGATTTTTAGAAAGTTTAGGAATAGGGCAATCAGTTCATTTAAAAAAAGCGACAAAAGGGATTAAAGAGAAATTTATCCTTTTCGTTTTTAACATGAAATATTAATGTTACAGATCCAAAAAATTCTGATAACCATAGTTTTTCAAATGCAATAGCACATTGTGGTACACAACTGGTGTGTTTGATCATAACAACATTGTCTGCCATAAGATTGGGTGCGGCAAATCGAGCCAATTGGTAGAATGGAAAGTTCTAAGGTTGAAGACCCAGTAAAATCTCTAAAGGTTTGTTTTTTATATAGGCTGTACCAGAACATTGTTTCAAATTTTTTGGTGCCAGTAGCTTTTCTGTATTTTGTGCATAATACTCAATAATATCAGCGCTAAGTAACACTTCACCTTTAGCTTCACTCAGTAATTTGTCCATTTCTAATGTAATTAAATGGGCAAATTCATTAACATTATTTCTTAAAAGCATTGCTGCTTTATTCGTAATGGCGGCACGCTCAGTGAACGATATTTGTTCTCAAGTGTCAAAACAACAATAAGCTATACTAATAATATGTTCAAGTCTCGATTTATTTATCGTGGGAAAGGTTTTTATCGTTTCTTCGGTATAAGGGTTAATGGCTTGATAATTCATTTTTTCCTTTTCTTGAACATGTGAAATCAATTTGACTATGTGTTTTTTTATGTATCATCTAAGGCAAGTATATCCATCGTATATTTTTAATCTCATCTTTATTTATTGTCTGTGCGTTAACATGCTTTAAAACATATAGCTGTTGTGATCAAAATTGATTAATCATTATTTGTTGTTTTTTTGATTGATTCTTATATGGATTTTTTTAAATTAAAACAGATAGGAAAAAATAAATAAAAAAATAATTGAATCAATTTTTAAGAATTGGAGTAAATATGTACCAAGGAAATAATCATCAAAAAAACCATTTGTTAGAAGCCTTACCTATTGAAGCCCAAAACCGTCTTGCATCACATTTAGAGCCAATTTCTATGCCACTTGGAATGGTATTATATGAGTCAGGAGATATTCCAAATTATGTTTATTTTCCCACAGATGCCATTGTGTCACTTTTATACGTAATGGAAAACGGTGCATCTGCTGAAATAGCTGTTATTGGAAATGAAGGGTTTGTTGGCGTCTCTATTTTCATGGGGGGGGAAAGCACAATAAATAGAGCTGTGGTTCAAAGCGCTGGTTTTGCCTATAGAATAGCCAAACAAAAGTTTAATGAGGAATTTAATCGTTATGGTGATATGTTACGTCTAATGTTACGCTATACACAGGCTTTAATCACGCAAATGTCGCAAACAGCAGTATGTAACCGTCATCATTCTATTGAACAACAATTATGTCGTTGGCTTTTGCTCTCTCTTGATAGATTACCTGATAATCAATTGTTTATGACTCAGGAGTTGATTGCCAACATGTTGGGGGTACGTAGAGGAGGTGTCACGGAAGCAGCTGGTAAATTACAAAAATTGGGTATCATTGAATATAACCGTGGTCATATAACTGTGTTAAACAGAGCATTACTTGAACAGCTATGTTGTGAATGTTATGCCGTTGTAAAAAAAGAAACAGATCGCTTGCTTCCTCTTTCATTAACTTAGAATAGGCATAATCGTTATCTATATTCTATAGTTACTGTAATAAGTCCATTAACGTACAGACAATTAAGTCATCTTTATGGTTAATATGAGGATAGATATAAAAAATGATTACTATAGAAAGAGAGATAATGATGATTAAAACATTAATGGCTATGATGCTCAGTTTTATGATATTAGGCTGTACCACAACAAGTACCGACAGTTTGAAAAATAATATGTCAGAAAGACAAAAAATTAATAGTCAGGTAAACGAAACCTTAGTTCAGCTTTATAAAGAGGCAAAAGGCTCTGAGCAGATGGCTTTACAAGCAAAAGGTATTTTGATATTTCCATCAGTTTACACCGCAGCACTTGTTGTCGGAGGCGAGTATGGGAAAGGGGCTTTAAGGATAGGGAATAAAAATGCTGGATACTATCAAACTGTTACGGGGTCTCTTGGGGTACAAGCGGGTGCTCAATCAAAAGCCATTATTTTATTTTTTATGACCAAAGAGTCGTTGACGGATTTTCAAAAAAGCAATGGATGGACTGCAGGAGCACATGCCAATATTGCTTTATTTAAGGTTGGCGCTGACGGGACTATTGATACAGATACAGCAAAGGCTTCCATTGTTGGGTTTGTTCTCACAAATGGTGGATTAATGTTCAATGCCTCTTTAAATGGTACGAAAGTTTCTAAGCTTGATATTTAGCCCATTAATTTCATATAAAAAAACAATGACCTAAATATTAAAAACCCCTTAGAATATAAGGGATTTTCATTTTTTGTTAGCCATTATAAAAATAAACAAATTGTATTTTGGTACACTCAACTTTAAGGAAATTTCATATGATGAAATATATTACATTAACAATACTTGCATTAACTGCAAATGCTCATGTTTTGGCAGAAACAACAACAATAAATATGAATCTTGTTTCGCAAGACGGCGTAGGGAAAAATATAGGTTATGTGACTGTCTCTGAAACTGATTATGGCTTGTTGTTTACACCAAATTTAACAGGGGTAGCTGATGGGGTACATGGGTTTCATATCCATGTAAATCCAAGTTGTGATGTTTCTATTAATAAAGACAATACCATAACTCCCGCAGGGGCCGCAGGAGGGCATTTTGACCCTTTACAAACAAATAAACATTTGGGGCCTTATAATAATCAGGGGCATTTAGGTGATCTTCCTGCTTTATCTGTGTTTAATAACCAAGCCAATTATCCTGTTTTAGCGCCTCGACTCAATAAAATTAACCAAATAAAAAACCATGCTTTAATGGTTCACGTTGGTGGTGATAACCATGATGATCATCCTGTTGCCTTGGGTGGTGGTGGCGCAAGATTTGCGTGTGGCGTGATTAAATAAAGACGAAGATTACTTTAAAATAAATAGAAGATATGGTCTTATTTTTTTTAAGACCATATCTTCTATAAAGGAAAACTTATGGATGCTTGGCGTACTGAAACCGACTCAATGGGACCTATTGAAGTGCCATCTGGTCAGCTTTGGGGGGCTCAAACCCAACGTTCTTTAAAATATTTTCATATTTCTAATGAAACCATGCCTACTGATTTGATTCATGCTTTGGCTTTGATCAAAAAAGTAGCAGCAAAGGTCAATATGGATTTAGGTTTATTACCAGCAAACCGTGCACAAGCAATTATAAGTGCGGCGGATGAAGTGCTTGCCCAACAACATGTCTCTGAGTTTCCTCTTTCTGTGTGGCAAACAGGTTCTGGTACCCAGACCAATATGAACATGAATGAGGTTTTGGCAAATCGTGCCAGTGAAATCTTAGGGGGGGAGCGAGGTGAGCATAGATTGATTCATCCAAATGATGACGTGAATAAAAGCCAAAGTTCAAATGATGTTTTTCCAACAGCAATGCATATTGCTGCGGTAATCGCTATAACAAAAAAATTAATACCTGCTTTGGATGAGTTAATACACACCATGACGAACAAAGCAAATGAATTTAATCATATTATTAAAGTTGGACGAACACATTTACAAGATGCGGTTCCCTTAACACTGGGGCAAGAGATTTCTGGATGGGGGGCAATGTTAGCGCATAATTTAATACATATAAAAGCAACATTGACTCATTTATATGAATTGGCTCTAGGTGGAACAGCTGTAGGGACAGGCCTTAATAGTCCACCACAATATGCCCAGCTTTCAGCAGAAAATTTGGCTCAAATAACGCAACAACCTTTTTGTTCTTCGCCAAATAAATTTGAATCTTTAGCAAGTTGTGATGCTTTGGTTCAAGCTCATGGTTCAATTAAAGGGCTTGCTGCTTCTTTAATGAAAGTTGCCAATGATATTCGATGGTTGTCCTCTGGTCCTCGTTGTGGTATTGGTGAAATAAATATTCCTGAAAATGAGCCAGGTAGCTCAATTATGCCTGGGAAAGTCAATCCAACCCAATGTGAAGCCATGACCATGTTATGTGCTCAAGTAATGGGTAATGATGTGGCTATTGGTATTGGTGGTGCATCAGGTAATTTTGAGTTAAATGTATTTCGCCCTATGATTATTTATAATTTTTTACAATCTGTTCAACTTTTGGCCGATGGCATACAGAGCTTTAATCATCATTGTGTCATGGGAATAGAGCCAAATCAAAAAAAAATAGACCAATTACTTCATGGCTCTTTAATGCTTGTCACCGTTTTAACACCCCATATTGGTTATGATAAAGCTGCTGCTATTGCTAAAAAAGCGTATAAAGAAGAGCTAACCTTAAAAGAGTCTGCGTTGAAATTAGGTTATTTAACAGAGGCTCAGTTTGACTCTTGGGTACGCCCAGATAAAATGCTGGGAAATTTGCCAGAAGATTAATTCAATAACCGTTTGTACTTGTATAGGTTATGGTTTATTGGTAATAGGTTTGATAATAAACCATAACCCCGAAGCACTGTTTAATGAACAAGTATATTCAAAATCATCCACAATTTTTACAATTTGAACAGGCCTCATACCAAGCTTCGTATATTGACGAATTGTGTCTGTCATCATGTCCACGACAAAAGAGTAATACGCTTTTTGGTCTTTATTTCCAGTGAGTGCTCTGACTGTCACCGTATTGATCAGCCCAGAGTTAATCATAACCTCTTGTGGAAAATTTTTGTGTTTTAAGATAATGGTTATTTTTTTTAAAATATCTTCGCTTGGGTCAAGCACCCCAATCATTTTGTGAAATTGACTTAATTGGGTGCTAAAACTTCTGACTTCATTAATATTTTGAATGTTTATTTGGGAAAGATTGTTAATGGTTTTGGGGTGAAAATTATCGATGATTTTATTAAAGAGACCCGTAAATTCATCTAGTGAAATATTAAGATTATTCATGATAGCGAATCCTTAGGTGGTTAAAAAATCAGTTATTGAATCATAACCTAAGTCATGACTTGAGTTTATGCAATTTAAAAGATTATTTTTTAATCGTTAAATTGTGATGAAAAGTGATCAGCTTGACGAATAGAGTGTAATAATTGAATATCTAAAAATCTTATTGCTGTAAACAATAAGATTGGCAAACTAAGTTTAATCGTTAATTTTTAGGAAGCCATTTTAAAATGGCTTCCTAAAAAAAACGATTAATCTCTAAGATAGCGATTAATCGTTTTAGCGCTGTCCTCTGTCGCTTGGAAATAGATATTCAACTCATTATCGGAGCCTAGTTCAAAGCCAGCTTCTTCTAAAAGTCCATTTGCTTGAGCTGTCATCAACGCATTAAGCACACCTTTTTTATTGAATGCTTTAAAGTTAGCATATTCACTTTTTAATGCATTCATCACATCTGATACAGATGCTTTATCTACAGTTGTAAAGTGTTTTAAAATGGCAAAATTTAATGGTTTCATACAATATCACCTTTCTGTTCACGCTTTTTAAATAAATCAAGTGGGTTCATTGCAATAGTAAAAATACCAATAATCATGGTGACTGCTGCGAGCCAAGCAATAGGGGGCATAGACCAGCCGTCTTGCTTGAAAGCAATACCAAGCAACAGCCAACAGAAGAATGGGCCCCAGAAAGAAAATGCACCATTACACGACATACCCAGCGCCGCACCACACATTGCATTGCCTTTATACCAAAGCATAAAGCCTAAGTACGCACCAAGCCCGGCAATCACGAACCACATCATTGCATTGACATCGGTAAACGCTTGAGCGACCATGTCGAATCCATTTACACCAGAAAAATATGAGAATATAGGAACCAGAATAATTAAGTTTGATAAGCCAGATGTCACTTGGCGAATGGTGATACCAATTTCAGGGTCTATCATGGATGTACTATAGCCTGCCACACAGCCTTCAATGCCCCAACCAAGTGCTGCTAGGAAACCAAAGAATATCCCTAAAAACAAATTTTCTGGTGCACCATCACTGAATCCAGTCATGCCAATCATGACGCTGGCAAGAAAACAAATACCAATGCCCAACAACATGCGTGAGTTAAGTGTTTGTTTAAATAAAAAACGTCCTAAAATAGCGCCTATGGCAGGGCATAGAGCACTAATGGGTACAACAATAGAACCAGCCTGTTGTAGCCCTATAACGTAGAAAGTACTTGCAAGAGGTCCCCCAACAAGCGCTGCGCCAATCATAATGGCACCAGGTTTTGATTTTAAACAGCGGAAAAAATCGAGAAGTTTCCCTTTGAAAGCAGCAATACCAATTGCCCATACGGCACTACAAGTATCTGTTGTTGCTGCACCAAGAGCGCTTAATAAAAATATAACCGCAAAAGTTGAAAGTCCTGAATTTTCTCCATACCATGTTTGCCATATACCTAAACTCATGGCAAGCGTCATTGATGCTGTGTAGGTGCCATAAAAAACACCTGAAAGAACGGCAGTGATGATTCCCCTTCGATGAAAATCAAGATCTAACTTCCTCTTGATGGTAATTGCATTGGAATTAATGCCAGATATTTGCCCCATAACCTATCTCCGTTAATGTTATATTGCATAAGATCATTATGGGGAACTTGATTTTCTTTTGTAAAGAAAGATTTATGAAAAATCAGCCATAATTTGAGCAAAAGCAAGAAACCATGGTTTTGGTTTTGACTTACATAAGTGAAGAAGATATAAATTGTAAACAGACATATCATTACATCGTTAAATTTATATTTTTGTATGATTTTGACATTAATGACGGCATACTCTAAAATTAAGACTCTAAATGGCTGGAGAGTGTATGAGGTATCGTGGGGAAAGCGCCTTAGGTTTAATCGAAACAGTTGGGATGGTGCCTGCTATTTACGGTGCAGACAACATGCTTAAAGCTGCGAATGTTCAGTTAGTGGCTTATGAGAATATTGGTTCTACCTTAGTCACCATTATGATTAAAGGCGATGTGGCCGCTGTAGAGGCTTCTGTAGAAGCTGGTGCTTCGGCTGCCGCTTCTATAGGTAAATTAACGGCAAGTAATGTTATGCCTCGCCCTGTTCGTGGTGTAGGCGATATTGTTTCTGTCCATGCAATAGAAGAAGAAAATAACGGCCGACCCCAAGCACTTGGATTGATAGAAACTTTTGGTATCGTATTCGCACTTGAAGCTGCTGATGCTATGGTAAAAGCTTCAGGGGCAGAGTTAATTGGTTATGAAAATGTTGCTTCTGGTTATATTTCTGTTTTGGTCCAAGGAGATGTTGCTGCATGTCAAGCTGCTGTAACAGCAGGTATCAATGCAGTTGAAGCGATGGGCGCATCTGTTTATAGCTCTATTGTTATTCCTAGTCCTCATCCAGGTTTAACAAAAATTACAAAGCTATATCTTATTGAAAATTTATTATCCTAAGTTAAGATTTGAGGGACAGAATGATTGCTGATAAAGATTTAATTTCCATTCAACATGCTAGAATTCTGGCAGAGAATGCCCTTGAAGCACAGAAAAAATTAGCAACATTCACTCAAGCGCAACTTGATGAAATTATTGATTGTGTGGTTCTTGAGCTAAAAAAGCATGCTCAATCTTTTGCGACTATGTCTTATGAAGAAACCGATTTTGGTCGTTGGCAAGATAAATGGTTTAAAAACCATTTTGTTTGTACCCGCGTGTATGAACAAATAAAAGAAATGAATTGTGTTGGTGTACTTCATGAAGACAAAGAAAATGGCATCGTTAATATTGGTGTACCAGTCGGTGTCATTATTGCATTATGTCCTGTTACAAGTCCCATCTCAACAACCATATATAAAACACTTATTGCTTTAAAATCGGGAAATGCCATTATTTTTTCCCCACATCCTCATGCCATAAAAAGTATGAGTCATGTTTTGGATATTGTGATTCGTGTGGCGCAAGAGCATGGCCTACCTGAAGGCAGTATCTCTTATTTAGACACAGTAACAAAAAGTGGTACGTTAGAATTAATGAATCATCCCGCTTGTTCATTGGTTTTAATGACAGGCGTGCCAGGTATGTTTCAAGCTGCTCGTTGTACTGGAAAACCCATTATTTATGGTGGAACAGGAAATGGCCCTGCATTCATTGAACGCACAGCTAATATTGAGCAAGCAGCGAAAGATATTATTCGCAGCAAAACATTTGATTATGGTATTGCATCGTCTGCTGAGCAATCTATTGTTGTTGATGAATGTATTGCACAAAAAACCAAGTCTGCTTTGCAAGAAAATGGCGCCTATTTCATGTCTGAAGCTGAGTCTCTTAAATTGACAGAGCTTTTTTATTACGCAGATGGTCGACGTAAAAAAGACATGATTGGCAAATCGGCTGAGTTTTTAGCACGCAGAGCAGGCTTTTATGTCCCAGATAATACAGTTTTATTGGTTGCCGAACGCTCTTACGTTTCTGACTCGGATATGTATGCAAAAGAAATCCTTGCGCCAGTTATGGCTTTTTACGTTGAAGATGATTGGTTACATGCTTGTGAAAAATGTATCGAGTTGCTGCTCAATGAACGAAATGCACATACATTGGTGATTCACTCTCATAATGAAGAGGTTGTTTATCAGTTTGCCATGAAAAAGCCTGTTGGTCGGTTGCTTGTGAATACACCTGCTGCATTTGGTGGAATGGGTGCAACAACGAATCTTTTCCCTGCTATGACATTAGGCAGTGGAAGTGCAGGTTATGGTGTGACATCTGATAACGTGTCTCCTTTAAATCTTGTTTATATGCGTAAAGTTGGATATGGCATAAGACAAATCAGTACATTAGAACAGGATAATATTTGTCAAAGTAACCCTGTTCTTGAAGAAAATAATATAGACGCAACACAAAGACTGCAACAGATATTATTAAATGTAATTAATGTATTAAATAAAACGCCAAATCCCTAAAAGAAATGGTGCGATGATTAACAATATAGGGAGGTAATAAAGTGGATCTTCAAAACTTTTCGAGTAAATTTGCTACGGTAATTGGTAATTTAGCGCAAGAGGATCTGAGTGATTTTCCGAGTAAATTTGCACAGGCGACTAAAGACTTATCGTCCGAAGAACGTGCAATGGTTAAATCTTTTTTTGAAAAATTACATGCAGAAATTGGACGAAGCCAATCTGGTGCGAGTAATAATACCTATACCAGTTGTAATGAAACAGCCATTCCAGATGGTCCAACTGATCGACATATTAAATTAAAAGAAAATTTTTTACGTCAAGTGCCGACTATCACGACGCATCGTGCTCGTGCAATCACGAAAATGGCACGTGAAAATCCAGGTATGCCTAAAGCAATTTTACGTGGTAAAGCCTTCCGTTATAGTTGTGAAACAGCACCATTACTTATTCAAGATCATGAATTGATTGTAGGCGCCCCAAATGGCGCGCCACGAGCAGGTTCTTTTTCTCCAGATATTTCTTGGCGTTGGTTGCGTGATGAAATTGATACCATCAGTACAAGACCTCAAGATCCTTTTCATATTTCTGAAGAAGATAAAAAGATTATGCGTGAAGAGCTTTTCCCTTTCTGGGAAGGTCAATCTATTGATGAAATTTGTGAAGGGCAATTCCGTGATGCTGGGTTATGGGAGCTTTCAGGTGAGTCTTTTGTTTCTGACTGTTCTTACCATGCGTTAAATGGCGGTGGAGACTCTAACCCAGGTTATGATGTTATTTTAATGAAAAAAGGCATGTTGGATATCCAACGTGAGGCGCAAGAACATCTAGACAAATTAGATTATGCTAATCCAGATGATATTGAGAAAATTTATTTTTATAAATCTCTGATTGATACAGCCGAAGGCGTGATGATCTATGCACGCAGAATCTCTCAACATGCAGCACAGTTAGCTGCAAAGGAAACCAATCCTAAACGTAAAGCAGAGCTTTTAAAAATTGCTGAAGTCAATGCAAAAGTGCCTGCTCATAAACCAGAGACATTCTGGGAAGCTATTCAGGCTGTATGGACGGTTGAATCGTTATTGGTCGTTGAAGAAAACCAAACAGGTATGTCTATTGGGCGTGTTGACCAATATATGTATCCTTTATTTAAAGCGGATATCGAATCTGGCCGTATGACTGAATATGAGGCATTTGATTTGGCTGGTTGTATGCTGATTAAAATGTCTGAAATGATGTGGATCACCAGTGAAGGTAGCTCTAAATTCTTTGCAGGCTATCAGCCTTTTGTGAATATGTGTGTAGGTGGTGTGACTCGTGAAGGTAGAGATGCGACCAATGATTTGACTTATTTGTTGATGGATGCTGTTCGCCATGTAAAAATTTATCAACCCTCACTAGCTGCACGTGTCCATAATCGATCGCCTCATCAGTATTTGAAAAAAATTGTAGATGTGATTCGTGCTGGTATGGGGTTTCCTGCCGTACACTTTGATGACACTCATATTAAAATGATGTTGGCTAAAGGTGTATCAATGGAAGATGCACGTGATTACTGTTTGATGGGGTGTGTAGAACCGCAAAAATCAGGTCGTCTATATCAATGGACTTCTACTGCTTATACACAATGGCCTATTTGTATTGAGCTTGTTTTAAACCATGGCGTACCACTTTGGTATGGCAAAAAAGTGTGCCCTGATATGGGGGACTTGAGCAGCTTTGATACGTATGAAAAATTCGAACAAGCTGTGCATGAGCAAATTAAATACATCACCAAATGGTCAAGTGTTGCCACTGTAATTACTCAACGTGTACATAGAGAACTTGCGCCTAAACCTCTAATGTCTATGATGTATGAAGGTTGTATGGAGTCTGGTCGAGATGTATCTGCTGGTGGCGCAATGTACAATTTTGGCCCTGGTGTTGTTTGGAGTGGGTTGGCCACCTATGCTGACTCAATGGCTGCAATCAAAAAGCTTGTTTATGATGATAAAAAATATACTTTAGCGCAATTGAATGAGGCTTTAAAGGCTGACTTTGTTGGTTATGAACAAGTTAAAGTTGACTGTTTGGCTGCACCTAAATATGGTAATGATGATGATTACGCGGATTTAATTGCTTCTGATTTGATTCATTTTACTGAAGCAGAGCATCGTCAATACAAAACACTATATTCTGTGCTTAGCCATGGCACGCTGTCTATTTCCAATAATACACCTTTGGGACAATTGCTTGGTGCATCTGCAAATGGTCGAAAAGCTTGGTTGCCATTATCTGATGGTATTAGTCCAACACAAGGTGCCGATTATAAAGGACCAACAGCCATTATTAAGAGTGTGTCAAAAATGTCGAATGACACAATGAATATTGGTATGGTACATAACTTTAAATTGGTTTCGGGGCTTCTTGATACACCAGAAGGTGAAAACGGTATTATTACTTTGCTTCGTTCAGCCAGTATTATGGGCAATGGTGAGATGCAGTTTAATTATCTTGATAATGATGTTTTATTGGATGCGCAAAAAAATCCAGAAAATTACCGAGACCTTGTTGTTCGTGTTGCAGGATATAGTGCATTTTTCATTGAGTTATGTAAAGACGTTCAGGATGAAATCATCAGTAGAACTGTACTACACAACCTGTAGTTTACTATAGCTTATAAAAAAATAACGGAGAACAAGTATAGTGGAAAGAAAAGCACTGATTTTTAATGTACAAAAGTACAGTATTTATGATGGCCCAGGGGTACGAACTTTGGTGTTTTTCAAAGGCTGTCCTTTACGTTGTCGTTGGTGCTCGAATCCAGAGAGCCAAAATAGGCAATATCAGGTTATGCTTAAAAAAAATCTGTGTAAAAACCACGGTACTTGTATCCCCGTTTGTCCTGTAGAAATTCACTCAATGTCACCTGAAGGGATTCATTTAGTTTCACAACAGATTGATTGCCTTGGTTGTAGACGTTGTGAAGAAGTTTGCCCAGAAAGGGCTTTGGCCATTGTTGGGGAATTAAAAACCATTTCTGAGTTAATGCAGGTGATTGAAGAAGATAGACTTTTCTATGAAAATTCTGGTGGTGGCGTTACTTTAGGGGGAGGTGAAGTCTTATCTCAGCCTGAGGCAGCCATTAACCTTCTTATGGCTTGTAAACAAAGTGGTTTTCATACGGCAATAGAAACATGTGGATATGCTTTACCTGAAACAATTATGAAGGTTGCTGAATTTACAGATCTATTTTTGTATGATATTAAACATATGGATTCTTCACGTCATTATGAAGCCACAGGCGTACATAATGAGCGGATTTTAAACAATTTAAAATGGCTTCTTGACAATAAATACAATGTTAAAGTACGCGTTCCCCTTTTAAAAGGGGTCAATGATGGCGAAGACAATATCCATCAAATGGCTCAGTTTCTTAAACCTTATGAACATCATAAGAACTTTCAAGGGATTGATATCCTCCCGTATCATAAATTAGGGGTAAATAAATATTACCAACTGGATAGAGAATATCCCGTTACGGGAGACCCTTCATTAAGTTCAGCAGATATAGAAGTGGTTAAAAACATCCTGACCCAATATGATCTTAATGTTACGGTGATTCATCATTGATAGACTGGGTATTTATTGTTTAATAGAAAATGTGTCCAGTGGATTGTTTGTAAAGTTTTGTCATAAACATTGTTTTTTGATTAATGTAGATCATTGTGTTTGGTTTATATGAGAGGATGGTCTTTTTATGCATAAAAATCCTGTGCTTCTTGGACGTAACGCATGTGGCTGTGGCTATAATGTTGGTTCTATGATGCCTGAAAAACCAGTCCTTCTAGAAAATATCATTAAAATTGAATGGTCCATGTTTGTCAATGTTAAGGATGCAGGTGGTATCAGTCATTGTCAGCAAGATCCACAAACATTTTGTCTGATGCGTGTGACTCAGGCCAGTATTTGGGAAGACGATACATTAGCAAGTTATCTGACTGATTTGCAAAATGCTTGTATGCTCGGTATTAATTTAATGACTGAAAAATACGCACGTATGATGCAAAGTACCCATCCTCTAGAGTATGAACAAATAAAACATGAACTGCCTCCCTTAAATGCTCAGTCAATTACAACTGTTAATCAAATTATTGAGCATTTTGAAAAGTGGGATGATGAAATTGTTAAACGTTACCCTAAGTTACGTCATTTAGGACGTAAACAACAGGATTATAGTGGTAATACATCAACTGTTACGTATTTAAAGGGAGAGTTATTAACTTATTCTGCTGTAACATTAGCCTTATGTTTACGTGATGTACAAAATGCACATCGTCATCAAATCAACTTAGCAGAAAAAATATTGGAAAGTACAGCTAAATTTTATGGCTATACTTCACTGGAAAATTTAGAACATCAGCTTTAACCTGATCTATTTATTTAAAGAGCTATAGTTAAAACAGCCATCAAAAATTCGGTCATTTATAAAGTAGGAAATACCATGCGTCATCAATTAGAGTGCTTACGAGAACAAATTGTTCAGTTACATGGTAACTATACAAAAATATTACCGTTAACCATGCAAATGGTGTCTGTTGCTAAAAATAGTTTTGGTGTACAAAGCATAGAACATGCTGTGGCCTTAAATGATTTAGGTGGTGTTTATCGTCATCTTGGTCAATATTTCGAAGCACAAAACGTTTTTCAAAAAGCACTTGATATCTTAGAAAGCATTGTTGGTATAAATAACCCAAATTATGCAACAACACTTAATAATATGGCCGGTTTATTACGTTTGATGAAGCAGTATGAACAATCAGAAAAACTATTTTTAGCCGTAATTGATATTTACCAAAGCACATTGGGTGAAGAACACTTTTTAACTTTAAGTGCTTTAAATAATCTGGGGCTTCTTTATCAAGATATGCAAAAATATCATGAAGCCAAGCAGCTACATGAAAAGTGCTTAAAATTACTGGAACATCAAACAGAACATCCAATTGCATACAGCACAACATTAAATAATCTGGCCAATTTATATGAAAAACTAGATGATCTGGATCAGGCAAGTGTTTTAATGGAGTCAGTTGTTGCGCGTTATAAGCAAAACCTAGGTATTGAACACCCATTGTATGCAAATGCGTTGAATAACCACGCTGCATTGTGTTTTAAAAAAGGTGACTTATTTCAGGCTCGCTCGTTATTTAAGCAGGCAAAAGACATAAACCAAAAAATGTTTGGGGTTGATAGTGAAGTATATAAGGTTTCACTTAATAATTTAAGTATTATTGACCAACGTTTGAATCAGTCTCAAGCATCAACACCTGCTTCTAATCAAAATGATTCATCAAATAGTTTAACCCATGGTTATGGTATGCAATTGTGTCAGAACTATTTTGAGAAGCTGTGTTTTCCTGTTTTATCTCAGGCGTTTCCTGAGCAAATAAATAAAATGGCCATTGGTTTGGTTGGAGAAGGATCAGAATGTTATGGTTTTGATGATGAACTATCTCAGGATCATGATTTCGGCCCTCGTGTCATGGTTTGGTTAACACAAGAGGACTACAATCAATTCGGACAAAAGTTACAACATATATTGAATTGTTTACCTAAGAGTTTTGATCATGCAAATGAGATTAGAGCCAGTTCGTGGGGAAGTACCCAAAAACAGGTTTTTTCTATTGAAGAGTTTTACGCAAAATTTACAGGGTTGTACCATTTACCAGAAAGCATTGCTGAATGGGAAGCTATTCCAGAACATCATTTATCCGTTGCAACAAACGGTAAAGTGTTTTTTGATCCTTTAGGACAGTTTACTCATTACAGAAACAGCTTATTGAGTTTTTATCCAGAAGATGTTCGACTTAAAAAAATGGCCGCTCGTTGCATGAAAATAGCACAAGCAGGACAATATAATTTTGCACGCAGCTTAAAGAGAGAAGAGTACGTTGCTGCTAGTTTTGCGGGTGCAGAATTTATGGATGCTGGAATATCCATGATATTTTTGTTGAACCGACGTTATCAACCATTTTATAAATGGATGCATAGAGCACTAAAAGATTTACCTATTCTTGGTTCTTTTTCTTATCAATTGTTTCATGATTTTGTTCATGTTCCTTTGGAAAAACGAGTAGAGTTAATTGAACAATTTAGTGCTAAAGTCATAGAACAATTGATTCAAAATCGTTTAACAGATTCAAGCAGTGATTTTTTATTGGAGCATGGCTCAAGTATTATGCAGCGAATTCAAGATCATCAGCTTAAAAACGCCAATCCGTGGGTGGATAAAGCAATTCAATAAAATATTGATTGTTTCTTAATCGGTAGTCCTCATTGTTTTTTCTAACAGATGATTAATTTTTACATCTGGCCATATCTTTATTTTCTATACTAATAAATAGTCAAAGTAGGCATAACTGTTTATTTCAACAATAAAATTGATTCAAATTGAATTGGAAAAAGTTTAAGACATAAAGATGAGCGTAATCAAACAATAAATCATTTATTGATTGTATATTGTGTTTTCGAGATTGTCATAAAATAAAATCAACTATGATAGGGGGTGTGCTATGGGTTTAAAGAAAATATCTTTATTTTTGAATCTAATATGCTTTACGTCATTAAGTTTTTCTCAATTTGCTCATGCCAAAGTAGGTGTCATTCTTGGGCCAACACCAATTGATCAAGGTATGGCCATTCATGAAAAAGATTTTACTATTTATAACGATAAAATTGCAGCGTCTTTTTCTGTTGGTACAAACAACTATTGGAATATGACAAACGGTAGTATTCTTGATGTTGCAATCGTTAAAGATGGAAAAATAGGCACAGATTTGGTCAATGATATTGGTTTTTTGAATGACCTTTGGACTGCCTCAGGGACTTTTAATAATGAAAATTTACTGAAATCCCCCCCTGAAGATATCACTTATAAAATAGAAAAAGATAAAATCATTGTCACCGCTAAAACCCGTTATTGGACTACTGGTCATAAACTGCCTTTAAATGTCACCATTCAGTATACTTTACAAGACAATAAAAATTATATTAGTTTGAAAACAACGGTTGAAAATCCTACTGGTAATGAACCATACAAAAACTTATACAGTGGCTACACAATCAGTACGTTAGCATCCAATATGTTTGGGCCTTATGGTTATTATCCTGACCTTAAAATCACGGGAATAGGTGTGGGGGCAGATGAAGAGGTAAAAGAAAAATACGGAGAATTTGTTGTTACCTATGGCAAAAATTATGCCGTATCGGTTCAATTAGATGGCGCTAACTCTTATAAAGGTTCCAGTGGTTATAAAGATGTATACATTAATCGTACAATTGAGCCAGGAAAAACCTATGTTTATACAGGTGAAATACTCGTTTCAGATAAAGGGGAAACTGCGCCTATTATTGAACGCTATCTTGAAAAAGATAAAAGCATTCCATCTGCCTCTGTGAATGGCTATATTAAAGACAGTAAAGGAAATACAGTTAAGGATGCTTATGTGATTATCAGTAAAAAAGGGGGGTATAAAGAGACGGAAAAATCCCATGGTTCAACAAAATTGAAAAAAGACATCATGCAACCTTTTGCATGGAAAATTTCAGATGAGAAAGGTTTTTTTGAAGTAAAACTTCCTCAAGATGAATATCAAATCCATATTGAAGCACAAGGCTTCACACCATCTAATACTCAGAATATCAAATTGACTAAGAATGAAAAATTGGATTTCGTCGTTAAAGATGGAGCCAAAGCACAATTTAGTGCTGTTGATGAAAAAGGCATGCCTACTAATTTTAAAGTCACCGTATCTGGTGTGACTTCTACTGTTAAAACGCTAGGTGGCACAACTTTTTTCTCTGACCCTAAAACACATACAACCCAAGTAGATGTTGCTGCACCAGAAACACCTGTGACATTCACTTTCACTCGAGCTAGTGGTTTTGATTCTTTACCTGTTATGGTGACAAAAAATTTAAATCCAAACGATGTCATTAATGAGAAAGTAGTTATTCCAACCCTAATTGAGACAAAATCAAGAGGCTGGTATGGTATGGATAATCATCAACATTCAGATATTGGTGATGGTGCAACCCCAATTGGCGAATTATATAAAGCCCAAATAGCAGCAGGGTTAGAGTTTAATGTTGTATCAGATCATGACTCAGTTGCCAACAACGCTAAGATGGAAGCTTTAACAAAAGAGGGTAAACGTATTTTTATCTCCAGTATGGAGGTTTCTCCTGGATGGGGACACTGGGGTATTTTAGGTATGGACTATACTAAAGAGCCCATATCGGCTAATTTTACCCCAGCCCAAATTATTAAAGCAGGTCATGATATGGGAGCTTTGGTTATAGTCAACCACCCTTACTCTGATTATGGGTTCTTTAATAACCGAGACAGTGTCAAAGGTGGGCATGATCAAGGAAGTGAAGATTTTGATTTTCTGGAAATACAGTCTACTGTTGATTTAACCGATAAAACCAATATGGATAAAAAAGCCTTAGATTTAGCCATGAGCTATTGGAATAAAGGGGTAAAAAAATATCTTACTGGTGGTTCTGATCAACATGATGTGACTTCAGCCTTATATCCTGGAATCATCAGAATGTATGTGAATATTGAAGGTGAAGCAACATTACAAAAATACTTTAACTCTTTAAAAAATGGTCATGCTTATGTTTCAATGGGACCCATTATTACACCAGCCAAAAACACCGTATTTGGTTCTACCCAAATAGCCAGTATGGGTAAAAAATATACCTTAAAAACAGAATTACAATCTGTAAATGGTTTGGCGAGCATTGATGTTTATAGTGAAGGTAAAATTATTGCTTCTAAAAAATTTGAACACGTAACGACTCCTGTGACTTATACCTTAGATGTTAAACCAGCTAAAAACACGTGGTATAGCTTCGTGGTAAGGGATAGTAAAGGACATTATGCAATCACTAACCCAGTATGGGTAACGGTTCAATAACCTTTGCTGTTATGTGTGTTGGTAATCTCAGCTGAAAATATATTGAAATTCTTATGATGAAAAAAAGCTTGTTTTTCTGTATTTTTTTATGGATCTATACGATTCAGCCTTCTATGGCTCAAAGTCTTACAGAGAGTATCAATGGCCATTGGAAAATAGATTATCTAATCGGTTGTCCAGATGGAAATAGAACGATTAATCAATATCACTTAACTGAGATTACCAACGATCAGAAACAAAAATGGCATTATGGTAATAACCTAATTGTCAATAATGATTTTACCTTTCGTTGTGCTTATTATGCTCCCTGTGGTAATGGCTGTTTTCCATCATCTATTGGTCAGTATGAAATAATTGATCAGAATCATATTAAGCTATTTTTAGATAAGGTTTATCAAAAAGGGATGTGTGAACATTTTGAGAAAGAGTTACATCAAGATTTGGGTGTTTTTCTTGTCGAAAAAACCGAGAATGGTCTAAAGTTAAGTAAAACGAACTCACTTAAAAGCGATATAAAAAGACATTGATTATTTATATCGCTGCATTTATTTTGATTCATCAAAATAAAAAATTATGGTACGAATCACACAATACCTAAAGTTTTTGCCACATAATACCTTTATTTTTCCTAGTTCTCAGCGTTGTTGTCGCCCATATTGTAGATTTCATAGGTATTACTCGTTAAAAAGTAATGATATAAATTAAAAATAATCATATTGTACATTTTCAATTACCTTTGTACTCAAGTTTAATCATCGGTTTTTTTAGAATATTTCCTTTAGCTATTTTATGTTTCCCCCAATAAGCCCCTAAAGTTATTTCTGGTTTGCAACGTCGATCATAAAATAAAAATTGAATAACCTCGTATAACCACACTTTTTTACCAACCTGATAATACCAACGCATTGCTTGTCGAATATTGTGATCTGGATAAAACAGAAGTCTTCCTAAAGCTTTAGGTCTTGATTGCATAATGATTTCTATACATTTCATCCATAAAAATAATCGCCATGGTTTTAAATAAGGTGTATGTAAAATTTGATGTTTATAATCCCATCGTTTCAAATTGGGTTGAACTATTTTGCGATGACTGGCTTCTTCTCCAAAGCTTGTCCAACGATGAGGCGTTACGTAAAGTAGTTGAATCTGATCTGGGTCATAATTGAGCAGTTGCTTTAACGCACGCCACATATCTTTATCTGATTCTTCTTCAAACCCAGCGACCCATGTTGCTAATGAAAGAATATGGTGTTTTCGCAATAATCGAATGGCTAGTTGATCTTCTTTTGTTGTACTGCCTTTTTTGATCCGTTTTAGTGTCACATCATCTGTATGTTCTAACCCTAATAGAAACCGCTCAAAACCTGCTTTTTTGTATAAATGTAAAATATCTGCATCTCTTACAATATCAGCAGATCTCATTGACGCCACTAAGCGTACATTTACTTTTTCCTCAATTAATGCTTCTAAAAATAGCTTCCATACTCGCTTAGAGGTAGAAAAATTTTCGTCTGCAAAATTAAATACCTGTACACCATGTTCACGATGAAGCTGAGCAATTTCCTTTGCAAACAATAGTGGGTCTCGATGTCTCCAACGTGACCAAAACTCTCGTTGTCCACAATAACTACATAAATGAGGACAACCACGAGAAAATTGAATAACAACAGCTTTCTGACCACCCCAATAGTGGTAGTGATTAAAATCAATTAATTCCCAACCAATACGATAATCATCCAGTCGTTGGATCATCGTAGCTTCTTCTGTTGCGATTACTTGTCCACGGTGATCTCTGTAGGCTATACCGTTTATTGTTTTTAAAAGGTTAAATTTATTTATCGCATTGACCAATAGTGGAATTGTTTTTTCTCCTTCTCCTCGTACAATGAAATCAATACAAGTATTTTGTGTAAGAATTTCTTGCCAAAAATAAGAAGGGTGTACGCCACCATAAACAATAGGAATATCTGATTGTGCTTGTTTAATCTTTTGGCTAATTTCTAAAATAACAGGATGTGCAGAACTAGAGCCAGAATGCCCAAACATAATAATATCGGGATGATATGCTAATGCCTCTGATACTATTTGATGCAATGGCATGTTTAATCTATCCGCATCAAGTAGTTTAACTTCATGCCCTTGATCCAATAATGGTCCCCCTATACACAACAAACCAAAAGGTGGAAGATGATCTTTGGGAATTCGGCTTCCAATTGCTGGGTGTGGCACATTAATCAATAAAATTCGCTTTTTTATCATATTAGAATCGTCATTCATTTTTTTCTCAATTATGTCAATATGTGAAAATGAATTGATACTATAAAAGCATTATGTGAACAGAAAATGAAGCTTTGTGTTTTCTTTGTGAATAGTGATGATATGAAGTAAATTCATTAATATTAATTAAAAATTTAGGTTTTTAATTAAAGTTTGCCTATCAGTATAACTGCTGTTATATACTACAAACTCCTAATAAGAAAACGAGTGATTTTTTATAAAATAAGGGATAACTCTACAAATTTTCACTACATTATTGATCACAAAGGAGTTTTATGATGTCTCGATTGAAGAATCTAATTTTTGTTTTTATGGCCTTATTTTTACCGATCATTGCCTTTGCATCAAAATGGCAATTAGATGATGCTCACACTCGTATCGGTTTTGAAGTGAACCATATGGGGTATTCAACAACTTATGGCTATTTTAAACAATTTGATGGCGTTGTGGATTATGAGAAAACTAAACCTGAAGACACCTCTATTCATTTCATCATTAAAGCAGCAAGCATCAATACTGATTGGGTAGCAAGAGATGAGCATCTAAAAAGTAAAGATTTTTTTAATGTTACCCAATTTCCTGATATGAAGTTTGTGAGTAAGAAATTTACATTAATTGACCCCAGCCATGCAAAATTAATAGGCGATTTTACTCTGTTAGGTATCACAAAACCGATTACTTTGGATGTAAAAATCAATAAGCAAGCAATTAGCCCAATGACCAAATTGGATACAATAGGTTTTCAGGCAACAACCACAATTAAAAGAAGTGATTGGGGCATGAATTTCTTAATCCCAGCTATTTCTGATGAAGTTGTGATTAAAATCGATTCTGAGCTTAATCCTTTTATTTCTAAATAAAAAATATGATTACCCTAGCAGGGTAATCATATTTCCGTTCAATTAGACATTATTTTCACTCTTGGTAAATTTCAACATATTCTTAATATAACAATCATTTGTTATTTCTCTGGTATAATGTAAGATATATTTTTTGTTTAAACATAAAAAATAAAAACTCATGAATTTATATATTTCAAAAATTTTTCCCGATGTAATTTTTGTTAGATAAATTAATAAATTTGCTTTTTATCTGTAATATTTGTTAATTTTTGTAAATATTTTTACATTAATGTTATATTTAAATACAAATTGAGCAATTTATTTTAAAATCGAACGATTAAATCAGTCGTAGCCTTTATAAAAGGTAAATGTAGGGCACATGATCAATATTAATACAAAGAGGTTTAATGAAAAGTACAGTAAAGGCATATAATACAGCAAGTAAATTCTCAAAAAAACGAACAGCAATCATCATTTCATCTACACTATCCCTTATGGCCTTTAGCACAGAGGTTATGGCTGAGTATGCCACAATCAATAATAATGAAGAGCGCGAGGTCAACAATCAATGGGATTTAGGTAACGCTGGCAGCATAAATGTTGGTCGCGATACGAAAGGAACATTAACGGTTTCTTCTGGTGGAAACATTAACACAAATTTATTAAATATTGGCCGTTATGCTGGTGATGGAGAAGTTAACGTTATTAAAGGCGGTGTAATTACGATTAATAACAACAATAGCTATTCTTACCCTTTAGCAATAGGGGGTGACGGAGGCTCTGGAGCCACATCAAAAGGAACAAAAGGGATACTGAATATAGTAGGTGACGGTAGCCAGGTTATTGTTAATTCTACCCGTTCTGGAGAAATGAGTGTTGGCAGCCAAGGGGCTGAAGGGCTACTGACGATTAAAGACGGAGGCAAACTTACTGCATATATAGATAGGTTTTATATTGGTTCTCGTGGAAGCACAGACACAAAAGGAGTTGTTATTGTTGATGGTATAGGCAGCGAATTGTATTCTAGTGGGCGAGTGTTAATTGGTGCATACAATGAAGGACAGGTATTTGTCAGTAATGGGGGTATATTTAAAACCGATGATCTACTAACTGTTGGTTATACTGATTCAAGCACAACTGAGAGTATGTTAGTCGTTTCAGGTGAAGGCTCTTTAGCTCAATCTAAAAATGTGACAAACATTGCCATAACGGGAAAAGGAACCGTTGTTGTTTCTGATAACGGTACTTTATCCGCTAGTCAAATTAATATTGCCCAATCAGCAGGTTCTGTTGGAGAGTTGGCTATCGGTAGCCGTAAAGGTGATGCACCAACAGCTGCGGGTAATATTGAAACTGATTTTATTCAATTTAAAAGTGGTCAAGGTACATTAGTATTTAATCATTTGGATCATGATTTTGAACTAAAAGCGGCCATCAGCGGAAAAGGCAGTGTTCAAGCCATCAGTGGCATCTCTATCTTATCCGGTGCCAATACTTATACAGGTGTAACCAGTATTGCTAATGGTGCAACAATACAAGCAGGTGCTACTAATACATTTAGCGTCAATGCTACTTACGATATTGACTCTGGTGGGACATTAAATCTTAACCATTATGACCAAATAATTGGGCATTTAACCAACGCAGGAACAGTCAATTTAGGTGGAACAAGTCAAGGTGTTGGGACAACTTTAACTGTGGCGGGTGATTATATTGGTCATAATGGCACATTGATCTTTAATGGTGCATTAAATTCGGATACTGATTCTATTACCGATAAGTTGATTATCACAGGGGATAGTTCAGGCACTACTAAAGTTAGAGTCAATAATATTGGTGGGTTTGGTGCTCAAACCATTAATGGAATAGAAATAATTGAGGTACATGGTTCATCAAATGGGGAATTTGAGCAAGATGGACGTATTGTTGCGGGGGCCTATGATTATTTTTTGACACGTGGTGATATCGCTGAAGGCAACTCAAATCAAAATTGGTATTTAAGTTCTAAATTTATATCAGACCCTAGCGAAGGAGGTTCAACAGGTGAAGGAGGTTCAACAGGCGAAGGAGGTTCAACAGGCGAAGGAGGTTCAACAGGCGAAGGAGGTTCAACAGGCGAAGGTGGAACCCAAGATGTAGTTCGCCCAGAAGCAGGTACTTACCTTAGCTTGCTTGAATACAATCAAAGCACATTTAACCATAGTTTTCACGACCGTCAGCAATTATTGGATAATCAATATCAATCTGCTTGGGCACGTGTGGCATATACCAAGACAAAATCTAAAGCCGCCAATGGACAATTAAACAATAAAGCAGAACACACATTGATTCATTTTGGTTCTGATCTCTTACAACAAGACAGCTTACATTTAGGTTTAATGGGGGGCTATAGCCAAGAGGATATTCATACCAGATCAAATCTATCTGGCTATACTGCACTGGCCAAATCGAATGGTTATTCTATTGGTGTGTATGGCACATGGTTTAACCAAGATAAAAATAATGGTGGTTTGTATATAGATACCTATGCACAGTACAACTGGTTTAAAAATAAAGTAAATGGCCAAGCTTTGGCTCAAATGACTCTTGATACTGAAAACTATGTTTTATCAGCCGAAACGGGGTATGGTTTTTACCTAGGTAAATTGGGCAATATGGCTTGGCAAATAGAACCGCAAATTCAATTTATTTATAACCATCATAATGGAAAAACCGGTTTTGAACCGAATGGTACTCGTGTGCACATTAATCAATTAGATGAATTTACTTCTAGAGCTGGTATGCGTTTTCAAGGAAAAAGCACACAACTTGAGTCATTTTTTGCTTTAAATTATTGGCATTATAATAAAAATGCTGCTATTTCTATGAATGATATACGGGTCGAGAGCAACCGTGCTCGTGATGTTTTTGAAGTCAAAGCAGGAGGTCAAATTCATCTGAATAAGCGTGTGGGCTTATTTACCCAAGTAAGTAGTCGTTGGGGTGGAGATTCAACCAGTGCTTTTGGTGGTTCTATTGGGGTAAAAGTGCAGTGGTAATTTATAATCATAGACATTCGTTTAAATTTACGAAAATACAAATAAACTAAAATTTTTAAAAGCATAGTCATGTTTAGTGCCCCCTTAAGAAAAATTTTATTAATATATATTTAAAAAATAATTGGCGGGTTTACTAACCACAGTACAATTGGTAAAGTAATTAAACTAATGATTGTACTTAGAAACGTGGCACTGGATACCAATTCTGGCTTTGTATTAAATTGTACAGACAATAAAGTAGTATTAGCCGCAGAGGGCATAGCTGCAATAACAATAAGTACATGCTTTGATATTAAATCAATCGGCATGAAATAAACCAGTAGGGCAGCGATTAACGGTGAAATAACCATCCGTACGATTAAGGCAAAAGAAACTTTTGCTACATCCAGTTGCTTAATTTTTAATGTGGCGAGTTGCATGCCTAAAATCAGCATAATTACAGGAATGGATGAGTCACCAATCATAGAAACTGCTAACATAATTTCTTTTGTCAGAGGAATATGTAACAGTTGAAAAATAATACCTAATAGTGCGCCATAAGCAACGGGCATTCTCAACACTTGTTTTAATATTTCTTTTTGGCTAACATTTTCCGTATAATCGCTGCCTTTCGCCGCATAATAAACACCAATCGTGCTCATTATAAATTGTTGCAAGACCATCAAGATAACAGCAAGATCAAATCCCATCGCACCAAAGAATACCAATATAACAGGTGTGCCATAATTACCATTATTCATAAAACAAGAACCTAAAATTAATGCACAGCGTTCTTTTAAGTTGTATTTCATGAAGTGAGACCAAATAGAAACAAGCAAGACAAGTAAAAAACAAAGTGCTAAAACATACACAATATAATAGAAGTAGGCTGTTGTTAAGGCATGTGTATAAAATGTTTTAAACGCTAAAAACGGTGATAGGATGTAAAGGGACATCTTGGATAAATTAGCAATATCAAAATTTAATTTTTTTTGAGCAATATAACCAATAAGGAAAATACAGAATATTGGTAATAGGATGATAAAAAATTGCATATATTTTTCTTTAAATGTTGAGGGGGCCCCATAATTATATAATGAATTGATTTGATTCAAAATTAATTTTATATTCTCTATGTATTTATGTTTAAATATATAAATATACGCGAATAATGCTATATCTCATCTAAATAAACAATTGTATAAGTTCTACTCCCTCCATTAATAATGTTGAATTTTATATAAATTATAACAATTCCTATTTAAAATAATCTCCATGATTTTTTTATTATTCACATATTCATTTGAAGTTATTTGACTTATTTTACGGCCAATAGTTTTTCTTTCTATTTATACACATAAAATTTCATCATTTAAATTATCATTCTATAAAAATAATTTTATATTTTTTTTTATAGAATGATTATCAGTAACATCAATAGTATATTGCGCTTAAATTTTTTTAATTGCTTTAGGTTTAATTTTTTATAAATTTTTTATATGTTACAACTATTTTTTATTTAATTATTTTTTTAATTAATATTGTCGTAACTTTATTTATAAAAAAATTCTTTTTTTAAATTTTTGTCATAATTTATTTTTGTTTTTTTAATGCAATATTTTATTTTTTTGGAATAATCTATTAATTTTAAAAACATTTAAAAATCAATATGTTTTTTTGTACTTAACTAATGCTCTATATTTTAAATTAGCTTTTTTTTCAATATAGATTATGCACTTGATTGACAGTCAATCAGAACCGCTTGACATCAAACAATAATAAAATATATATTAAAAATATGCTTTATAACTATCAAATATAGATATTTAAAATATTAAATTAGAATATATTTATTATATTGAAATATTTAATATATTAAATGGATGTGCGGATAAGTAATTAGTACTTGGTCTTTTCAAAGTGCTGACTCTGATTATTTCATCATGATTTTGAAAATCAGTTGAGTATGGAGGTTTTAAGAAAAGTTCAATTATTTAGATTTTTTATTTAGTCATTTATTTATCAACAATCCTAACTTGAGGAAAAAAGAATGAAAAGAAAGCAAATCAAAAATAGCCTAATTAGGCTCAATCCAATAGCAGCGTCAATTCTGCTGTCTTTGCCGATTGTCACGTATGCTGATGTCAGCATGCAAAATGGTAAAATATCTATGGTTAATGGCGTACCAGTTGTGAATATTAACGGTGCTAATACTAATGGTATTTCACATAATGTTTACGACAAGCTAAATGTTGGTAAAGAAGGAATGATCTTTAACAACAGTCAAAATGGTGCCAATACCACTTTAGCAGGTCAGATTGCTGGTAACAGCAACTTGGCTTCTGGTACCGCAAAAGTGATCTTGAATGAAGTGACTTCGAGAAACAGAAGTGCATTGAACGGGATGATGGAAGTTGCAGGTGATAAAGCCCATTTGATTATTGCCAATCCAAATGGTATTACTTGTAATGGGTGTGGTTTTATCAATGCTGAAAAAGTAACAGTAACTACAGGTAAGCCAGATATGCAAAATGGTGAACTGAAAGGTTATTCAGTTAATGGTGGCATTATTACCACTAACGGTTTAAAGAGCGATTCTCCAACAGCAATTCTTGCGCGTTCAATCGTGGTGAATGGCGAAATTAACGCATCTGGTCAAGAGCTGTCTTTAATTGCTGGTAACAATTATGTCAATACGAGCAATCAAGTAACCGGTTCTGTTCTAGCCACTGGTTCAAGAAATACTTACAGTGTAGATGTAGCTGCACTTGGTGGTATGTATGCGAACAAAATTAATCTGATCAGCACCGAAAGCGGTGTAGGTGTGCGCAATGCTGGTGTATTGGCTGCTGGTACGGGTGGTGTTCAGATTGATACAAAAGGTCGTTTAATCAACAACAATGCTCAGATTAAATCAAGTGGTGTGATTAGTGTAAAAACGAATGGTGCACTGGATAACGTCACGGGCAAAATCATGAGCGATATGAGTGTTTATATTGACACAAACAAGAATGCGATCAATAACTCCAGAGCAGGTAATATTATGTCTGGTGCTGATGTGTATATTAATAGCGGTGCTTTTAACAACACCAATGGTAAAGTTGCTGCAGTTGGTACTTTAGGTCTGAATACCAATAATACTACGCTAACTAACTCTGGTAAGGGGAAGGCTGTTGGTATTGAGGCAGGTATTGTGGCTTTGAATACTGGTACGCTTGATAACCGTGGCGGCCAGATTAAAGGCTACTACGTGGGTACTCAGTCTACTAGTGTCAATAACAGCAATGGTATGATCGATTCTTATGGCGATGTTGACATCATCAGTGCTGGTAATGTTAACAATAATGGTGGACTTATCCGTGCTGCAACGGGGCATGTCAAAATTGATGCTTCTGGAAACACGGTCTCTAATGGCAACACTAAATCTGCTGATGCAGCGAGTGCAGACTCTTTAGGCATTATTGCGGGTGATGGTGGTATTCAGATTGTAGCAAACACATTAGATAACAGTCGTGGACAGATCACTTCTTCTGGTGATATGGGTTTTCTGGTTGCATCAGGTGTTAACAACTCGAACGGTAAAATGGTGTCAGAAAAAAGTATTTCTATCAAAGCTGCTTCTTTGGATAACAGTCAGGCAGGTTTGAGCGGTAAAGGTGGGATCAATATTGAACTGGCAGGTGATTTCACAAACCGTATTGGCGTAGTTTCTTCTGAAGAAGGTGATGTTAATTTGAAAGCACGTCGTGTTAATAACTCTGCAGGTCTAATGGAAGGGCAGAATATTAACATCAATGCAATAGGCGAAGTGAATAACGATACTGCATTTATGGTCGCGCAGAAAAAATTAACGATTAAAACCCAAGGCAATGTAACAAACCAAAACAGTAGTAGGTTTGGTAGCCTTTATGGTCTTTATTTAGGGATGCCCAATCAGGAAGGCGGTATGATTGGTAATGGTGGCGTAGATATTACTGCCAATAGAGTCAATAACGACAGAAGCCGTATTGTTGCTGAAAATGGTTCGCTAACTATGGTGGTAACAGGGGCGTTATCTAATGACCGTAGTATGCTTGTTGGAGGCAAAGGCTCTTCTAGCATTAAGGCTGGAAGCATCAGCAGTAACTATTCAACTATCTATGCTTCAGGCGATCTTTTGATTGATACCCGAAGTTTGTCTATGTCCAGCAATGGCAATCTTATCGACAACAACGCCACAGGTATTATTGCTTCTGATGGCGCATTAACGCTGAATATTGGTAGCAATTTTACCAATTCTGGTTGGATCAGTGGTAAGGATAAAGTCAGTGTCAATATTGGCGGTACCCTGAATAATCGCAACACCATCTATTCAGATAACGAAGTAAATGTTTCTGCTAGATCTGTTAGCAACGCCAACATTATGGTCGGTGGTAAGAAATTAAGCGTCAACTCTGGAGGCACAATTTACAACTCTGGCAGCATGTTTACTGAAGGCACCGCAAGCATTACGGGTACAACTGTTACTAATACTGGCAGTTCTGCTGTATTAGGTGGCCGTCAGGGATTGGTTTTGAATGCGAATCGCATTTCTGGTAGTGGTAAAGTAATTGGTCTTTAATTAAAAGGCATAATGAAAGCAGCGTTTTTGCTGCTTTCATTTACCAGGTTTTTTATCAGAAAAGTGTTATGAAAAATAAAATAAAACCTTTACTTATTTTTGTTACTCTTTGTTGCAGCTTTCAGGCTACGGCTCAGGTAAATTTGAATCGGCTGATTAAGGCGCAGGAAGATCTCGACAAAAATACTCGGCAAGAAAACAAAATAGAGAAAAGGGATGTTTATTCCAGCGTAGAAGACAGTGCGATTACTGATATAGAGCTACCAATTGAGGAAAATTGTGTCCAGATAGAAGAAGTGGTTATAGAAAATGATTTTCTAAATGACGCCAGTATCAAAAAAATAAAAGAGAATGTTGTCGGGCGTTGTTTAGGTGCTTTAGGTGTAGAAAAACTGGCCAGTGACCTACAGGATCATGTGATTAAATCAGGCTTTGTCACCACACGTGTTGCCATACCTAACCAAGATTTATCATCACATAAACTACTTTTAAGTATTGAACCAGGCAAAATTGAAAGAGTCATCATCAAAGATAATGAGGTAAGAGATTGGATATTACCCTTCAAAAGCGAAGAAATACTGAACCTCAGAAACATTGAGCAGGGGCTGGAAGTTCTACAAAAAACGCCAGAAATGGAAGTTAAAATCAATATCGAACCTGGTAGTAAAGATGGTTACAGCAATGTTGTTGTTGATACTAAGCGTATAAGTAATTGGAATGCAAGAGCTTGGGTTAATAATTGGGGTGATAAAGGTACGGGTAAAACACTGGCTAGTGGTGCAGGCTATTTATATAACTTAGCAAAGATGAATGATGTATTTTATCTTTCAGGAACCACGAACATCGACCACGTTAAAGGTGGCTACAATAGTGTCAGTGCCTATTATTCTGTTCCATTTGGTTATTGGGACTATGAACTTTTTTACAGTAACAGCAAATCAAAGCAGACACTTAATATTGCTACTTTCGATTTTAATTATATTGGGAAAAGTGAATATTTAAGCCTGAAAGGCTCAAGAACAGTTTATCGTGATCAAGATAAGAAGGTTGCTCTTAGTGCTGAATTATTAAGAAGAAAAGCAAACTATCAATTAGATGATATTGAGTTAGTGCTGCAAAAACGGGACATGACAAATATCAGGTTGGCTCTTAATTACAAACAAAACTTCTCGGGTGCCGCACTGAATACTACATTGTCTTATCAGCGTTTTTTACCTTGGTTTGGTGCAGAAAAAACACCTGATATGAAAACAGGAGATGTCGACTCAAAGAGCCATATTACTAATCTTGATTTAAATTATATGAAATTACTTAAATTTAAACCATTTGATGCTTATTACGATTTACGAGTTGGTGCACAGTACTCTCCGAAAGGGTTGACGCTACAAGACCAGTTCAGCATTGGTAATCGATGGAGTGTGCGCGGGTTTGAAAATGGTGCAGAGCTTTATGGCAATAAAGGTTTCTATGTTCAAAATACATTTAATGTGATGACTGGAATTAAGAATATTGAATGGTATCTGGGGGCTGATTATGGGCAAGTTTGGGGAGAGACGAGTACACATAAACAGAGACTTTTGGGAGCCACCACGGGATTTAAAGGGAATATTAATTCGTTAAGCTATGATGTTTCCGTATCTAAACCATTAATCTCACCCAAAGCCTTAGAAACAGATAAGTTGAATATCAATTTCAATATTTCTTATCAACTATAACTGTTAAGGATAATCATGTTTGTTGGTACCGATATCGTTGAAGTAGATCGCATCAAAGCCGCGATATTACGTGGAAAAATGGATTTTCTTAAGCGTGTATTTACTGAGCAAGAATTACTCAAAATTAATATGGATGATCCTGATTATGAAAGAGCATCTGGTTTTTGGGCGGCAAAAGAGTCGATTGTTAAGGCAGTAGGCTTAGGTTTTCGTAATGGTATTTTGTTTCATGATGCTCAAATAGAACATGATGAATATGGTTGTCCACACTTTCTGCTTCAAGGCAAGCTAAAAGAAATAATAACCGAAAAAAAGATAACAAAAATATCTTTAAGTATCTCTCATTGTCGTACGCATGCTGTTGCGGTCACGGTTATTTTTTAATGTTAATTATCTAGAGTGTAGCTATGTATAAATATAATGATCTCATAAATAAAGTTGTCTTAGTCACGGGGGCCAGTGGCGATATTGGGCTGGCTATTTGTGCTAAATTTTTGGAGCAGGAATGCCATGTTTATGCACTGTATAAGTCGAATGTTAATGAATTAGAAGATCTGAAAAATACCCATCCTCAGGGGAATAAACTGCATATTATTCAGTGTGATCTTGCTGATAAATCTGCTGTAGTAGGGTTATGTAGTTATCTGACCGAAAAGGCAACAAAACTTGATGTTCTGATCAACAACGCGGGTATTGTTAAAGATAGCTTATTTGCATCGATGAGTTTTGAAGACTTTCAGACAGTTATTGATACGAACCTAGTCAATACCTTTATGTTGACTAAAGAAGCACTCATGCTATTAAGATCATCAGATAGCCCTGCAATTGTTAACGTTGCCTCCATTGCGGCAATTATTCCCAGCGTGGGACAGTGTAATTACAGTGCATCAAAAGGCGCTTTGCTCGGTTTTACCCGCACTGTAGCGGCAGAGCTGGCACCAAGAGGGGTAAGAGTGAACGCAGTTGCACCCGGTATGATCGAATCTAAAATGGTGAAAAAAGTATCACGCACAGTAGTACGTGATGTGATGTCTTCTATCCCGCTAAAACGCCTAGGGAAATGTGATGAAGTGGCCAATACCATTGTTTATTTAAGCTCTTCCGCTTCCAGTTATATTGTTGGTCAGACCATCGTAATTGATGGTGGTTTAGTGATGCGGTGATTTATGGCTAAATATTCAATACCTTCTAATGTTTTTCTGGAAATGGGCGGTTGGCGCCAACCCCTGATTATGGTTGACCGAATCGATGACTATAAGTATGGCGAAAACGGGTACGTGCAAGTCGTTAAACATGTAACGTACAACGAGCCGTACCTACTGGGGCATTTTCCCGAAGATCCTATTATGCCTGGCGTTATGATTTCTGAAATCTTTGGCCAAGCCAGTGAATATCTCTCTTTTTTAACGGACATTTGCGATCTTTACCAAGAAAGCTACTCAGAAGAGTTGAAATCGTTGCGTGATATTCATGCCAAAGTCAATGATGAAAATATGCGTAACATCATCCGCAATCGCCGATCTCAAGTTCGAGGCGTGTTGGCAGCACAAAATTTAAAATTCAAAGATATTGCCTATCCAGGCGATACCATTGAAGTCGTCAGTAAATTGTCGTTCTCTGATAGCAACGGTTTTAAACATTATTCCGTATCAGCACATGTTGGTAAAAAGCTCATCAGCCAAGGGACGATCATAAATTTCAGAGAAGTAAAGTAACCAAGACAAGGAGTGAACACAAAGATGATTAAAGAAAATATCGAAGAGCGCAAAGCGGTCTTATACACCATTAAAACAGAAATTATTCAGCGTTTGAATATTCAGAAAGAGGAGTCTCAGATTGATGACGATACTGCACTTTTTGGTAACGGCTTGAAGCTTGATTCAGTTGATGCAACAGAAATTTTGGTTCTATTGGATAAGGTTTTTGACATTCAGGTTAGTGAAAGTGACGATCCTTCTTATATGAGAAGTATTAATAGCTTAGTCTCTTTTGTCCTGAAAAACAGAAAAAAACATTAATTCTTTAATTTAAAAACGCATAGGGTCTTATATGATTGCTCTTCATGATTTACATTTAGAAAAGAACGCCAAAATAGGCGTTTACAATGGAAAAACGGTACCATCTTCTTATAACGCGCCAGAAATTGAATATAAAGCTGTTAGAGAAAATGCGCTGTTGGTTGACTACTCTCATATGTCAATTGTCAGCGTGATGGGCGATGATGCTTGGTCTCTAGTGAACCATATGATTTCTGCCGATGTTTCCATCATTCGAGATGAACAAGGTTTGTATTCGCTGATTTTGAACGAAGATGGCACCATTTGGGGAGATGTATATGTTTTGTGTACGGATGAAGGTTATTACATCTTATCTGAAAATCTTTCTTCTACAGACATTATTGAACACCTAAATAATATTTTAGAAAGTGCTCAGGATTTGGATATTCAGGAAAACCCTGAAATCAAATCTATGGATGCAGAACACTGGGGCGCTATTATGCTGGAAGGGCCTTACTCTTGGGAAATACTGGCAGAAATTTACGGCTTTGACATCATCGGTTTACCATACCACGAATACATGAATACCGATGATGATCTGATGGCTTTCCGCTGTGGTAAACATGGTGAATTTGCTTATTTGCTTATTGGTAAACAGGATACATTGGTTACTGTCTGGAAGCAGTTGCTAGAAAAGGGCGAAAAGTTTAATTTAAAAACGGGTGGTCTAGATTATCAAAAAACCATTCGTGTTGAAAACCCATGCTGGGAAGCTTCTATTTATGAAAATTATTCTCGTAACCCAATTGAATTACAGATGCAATGGGCTGTTCAGTATGATAAAGACAACTTTGTAGGTAAATCTGTAGTAGAAGAGCTTTCATGTGTTGGTGCCAAGCGCAAATTAGTCGGAATAACGCCTCTATCTGAGTGCATTGACCTCACTTCTGATGACAAAGTATTGGTAAAAGGTGAAGAGGTCGGAGTGATTGTTAAAGGTGTTTACTCTCTTGCGCGTCAATCTTTTATTGCACTTGCACTAATTGACAGCGAATATGCATATTCGGACATAGAAGGTTTTGATATTAAAACCCAGCATGGTGTTGTTGCGGCCAAGACCCACAATGTCCCATTCCTCTATAACTTCAGTATGTTAGTCAACCCCACCGAACACAGTTATATCGACTCATCAAAACCAAAGAGTGCGCTGTAATTATCATTGAGTGGAAAAGTTTACAAGACAGCAATAGTGAAATCTAAAAAGTTTCAAGAGTAACGAGAAACTTTTTAGATTGACACAACACCGTTGCATTAAATGCTTGGTGTCAAAAATAACGGTTTTATGGATTAATTTATGAAGACGAACAGGAAAAGAGTAGTAATAACAGGAATCGGGATATTATCGTCACTGGCCGATAATATTGAAGACTTCAGGCAAGCATTATTGAGTAAAAAATGCGGTGTGACTGATAGTGAGCGTTTTTCTAAATGGTTTGAAAAAGCACGTGCTGCCGAAGTTTTACATGATATCGACTATACGGATATTCCGGAAGATATTGTCGCTTCATTGGAAAATGCAGCACTTTGGGCATATAAAGTCAGCAAAGATGCATTAACTCAGGCTAATCTGATTAACAACAAAGTCTGCCTTAACGAGACTGGATTGATTGTTGGCGTATCTTCTGCTGGAACAGAAGCATTTTTACCTCTGTTTGAACAGCGTATTCAAGATTTTTCATTGAAAAAAGCCATGTATTCTGGTGGCTTTGCATCTTGTTGCTCCAGTGTTTCTACATTGCTTGGCTTAAAAGGCGGCATGGAGTTGGTTGCTACAGCATGTACCGCAAGTCCAAATGCTATAGGCATGGCGTTTGACTATATTCAAAATGGTAAAAGTAAAACCATGTTGGCAGTAGGTACAGAACCTATTTATTTACCAACCTTTGCTGGTTTTTATGCTCTGAATGTCATGCATCCTGAATCCTGTACCCCGTATTCTGGCCATTCAGGCATGTCTATTGGTGAAGGAGCAGGTGCAGTTGTACTAGAAGAGTATGAGCATGCATTAGCACGTGGTGCAACAATTTATGGTGAAATTCTCTCTTATGCGACCTCCTGTGATGCTTATCACGAAACTGGGCCAGACCCGCGTGCCAGTGGTGCAGTACAAGTGATGGCAAAAGCCATGCAAAATGCAGGAGTTACACCAGATCAGATTGACTATGTAAACGTACATGGTACAGGTACTGAAGCCAATGACAGAATTGAAACACTGGCAATGAAAAAGGTGTTTCCAAATGTTGAAAACTTACCTGTTAGCTCTACCAAATCTTTTCTAGGGCATAACATTGGTGCGGCGGGTATTGTCGAATTAATTGCCTGTTTGGTGACGTTGCCGCAAAAAAAACTGTTGCCAACGCTGAACTTTACTGTTGCAAGACCAAACTGTGATCTAGATTATGTACCAAACGAATTTAGAGAAAAAGAAGTCAATATTTTCATGAAAAACAATTATGCATTTGGCGGTAATAACTGTTGCATGATTGTGAGTACTAAACCTGGCTCTATCCCACAAACAAGCTATGATGCTAAGCGTGTTGCTATCTCTGGCCTTGGTGCTGTTTGTGCAATTGGTCACAGTATTAATGAAATCTTGGATTATATTTGGGCTAGCAATCAGTCGGTTGAGCTAAGTTCCGTTCAATTCTATGAAGATACCCTAGAAGAAGCTAAAGAACTGCTGGATGTGTTAACAAAAACACATCAATTTGAAGAACTGCTGGGTACTGATTACACCATCAGTGATAAAACATTGCCTGAAGACGAAGTAAATTTCAAAACATTTCAGGTAAAAAATCTAGAACCACGTAAACACTTGCGTCGTTTTGACCCTCGTAAAGCGACACGTGGCGGGACATTTGCATTGATTGCCCTAGCTGAAACATTAAACAGTGCTAAGCGTAAGATCAAAAGAGATGGTGATGAACTTGGTCTTGTGATGGGCATGTCTCGCGGCCCGCAAGAGACAACTTACAAATATCTCCAAAGTTTAAAACCAGACCCTAGAAAAGTACGCACCTCTGAGTTTCCTGGTTCTTTGATGAATTCGATTGCTACATTTTGTGGTATTTCTGAAGGCATCAAGGGCTATACTACTACGCTGGCGACAGGCGAAAATGCGGCGATGGGGGCATTAACCTATGGCTATGAAATTGTTCGTCAGCAGTTACAGCCTCAAGTGCTTGTGGGGGGGGCTGATGAGTATTTCCCTTCTATGTCGCTGTATATGGATGCTGTTACACAGAAAATCCATATGACTTCCGATGCACGTGAATATCAGATCTACGGTAAAGAACCGAAGGGGTTCGTGCCAGGAGAGGGGTCGTGCATGTTGCTGTTAGAAGATCTTGATGCGGCAAAGGCGCGTAATGTTGACATTCAGGCAGAAATTGTTGGTTATGGTAAATCCAATAATAATAGCTACTTTGACGCAAAAAAACTAGATGAAAAAGCAGCCGCTATGGCTTTGTCCATTGAGAGAGCATTTGCTGATGCTGGCATTACAGCCAAACAGATCGATCTTGTTTGCGGTACCAGTAACGGTGCAAAACAGAGCGCCCAAATCGAAATTGACGCAATCTACCAGACCTTTGAGCAGGAAAACCCCCAAGTGCCCGTGGTTAACTATAACGCTTACTTTGGCTTTGTTGAATCTTCTGCTGGTTTAATGAATCTAGCTGTACTCGTCGATTGCATTAAGAAACAGGCTATTCCTGCTATTCCATATACACAAGAATTTATTGATGAGCGCATTAACTTTGTTAGAGCACCGATGAAGAAGACCATTAAACATGTGTTATTGGTTGGGGCGACTGAAGGTGGTAATTACTATGCATTCATTATAAAGGAATAATACTTTGAATAACGCAGCTATTATTTCTGGTCACAGTGTGTGCTTGGCATTTGCAAAAGACAGTAATGTGTTAATTGATAACCTTAAGCAGGGCAAACATGTCAATAAAACATATTGGTTTGCTTCTGATGAAGCAGCCATTGAATGCGGGTTAAAAAGTAATAAATGTGCAGCCAAACTCGTGCATGAAAATAATAGCGATTTTAACTTAGTGTGCGAGCTGATTGATAATGCTTTAGAAAAAGCAATGTTGAATAAACATTGCTTATCGGGTGAAAACGTCAGAGTGTATTTAACTGGATTAGGACCAAGGGTGGATGTGATCGATTATGCAGCGTTCTATGATCATAACGATGTCGAAGATGTCACGCTCACTAAATCTGTTCAGAATTTACATGTTTCTAAGATGTCTCAGGACAAGCTGGCATATAACATTGCCAATAAGTATCGTTTGAAATATATGCCACCCAATATGCATTGTACCAGTAACTCATCTCTTAGTGCAGTGCATCTTGGTATTCAAGCGATAGAGCATGGTGACATCGACTTAGTTGTGGTTGTCAATTGTTCGCGTATCAAAACACAGGACATCTATTTTCTGGAAAGCCAGTCAATGCTGGACAGTAAAGTAGTACAACCCTTTGGTGAAGAAAGCAAAGGCGTATTATTCGCCGAAGGGTTTTGTGTCATGGTGCTGGAGAGTGCTAATCATCGAAATGCTAGGCAGGTATCAGGTGGTATCAAGTTGACATCAACTTATGCACAAATCAGTGCAAGTAGAAGTAACGATGCCGCTCAGCTTGCGACCAATTTATTGAAAGTAATGAATAAAGCCATTAATGAAGCAAATGTTTCCTGTGACGACTTATGCGCCATTATTCCCCACGCCAATGGTTCAGAAACCAGCGATAAGGCAGAAGCGCAGGCCATTGTCTCTCTACTAGGTGAGAAGTCTGTTCCTGTTTTGGCATATAAAGGTCAAATTGGTTATACACCAACAGGTTCTGGCATCGTTGATTTAATTATTGGGCATCATTCTTTGGTTTATGGTGAGTTGCTTTCTCCGATAGGCTCTGGAGCGATAAGAGAAAACATTGTTCAGCATATGTTACTGAATAAAGGGATCGTTAAGCACGATAAGAAACACCTTTTAAAAGTTGGCTTAGGTGTTGATGGTTCTATTATCGGTGTCGTCATGTCTGATGATCATAATACCAAGAACTAAATTGATATGGAAAACATCATGTATTTATCTTCATTTTCCATTACTGAACCAGAGGAGAGTGTTTATTTATATTACCCTTGCTGGCTCAACGTATGGGAATCACACATGTATAACAAATCACTAAAATCAACAAATGCGCACGGCTGGGGATTTAAGCGATTTGGTACCACAAAAGATACCTATGCTAGAGAAATGATCCGAACACCCCTTTATAAAAAATATATTGATGCGATGGAGCAAGTGTGTGATACAGCATTGCATCAGCTAAGTGCCAAAGAACGTATGCTTCTGATGAAATCACGTACGGCATTCATCTATGCTGACTCTTGGGGTGAATCAGGACCATTTGAAGATATTTCCAGTGCACTGCACACAGCGATGATCGATACATTGCCTAAAAATCTAGTGAAGAAATTTTCTGTAAATGATTTTACTTGCAAAATTAGGGGTGAAAAACAGTCATTGGTACAAGCCATGAGAGTGGCTCAAGATTATCTAAACTGGGGTATTTTTGATTTTGTGGTGATCTGTGCTGCTTATCGTGCTGTGCCAGTACTGGTTTTTTCTGAAGAAGATATTGCGGTGAGCAAAAAAGAAAAACGCACAGTAAAAGAGATCAAAATGAACCTATCTGTTGAACGTGTCGGCTGCTTTATTTTTAGCAAGCGAGAAAGTAGCCTTAAAGTTGATTGCAAAAATTATGTTATGCCAACCAATAATGAAAGCTTACGTACTGATTTGTTAGAAAAAGATTCTGATATCAATTTCATAGCTTTTGCAGGATTAAGAAAAAGTGATCCCATACAAACGCTGCTTAATAAAAAAAATGTGTCTGGGGTTCATGCCATTAGTCTTGTTGACATGTATGGTGGCAGCGGTTGTCTTTCTCCTGCGCTTGGCTGGATATATCTGGAACAGAACGATATCTCTCAGAGGAAAATGAGAACCGTCGTGCCAGATAACTTTGGCGGTTATAACTACTTTGATACTTGGTCTTAGTTTAAATCAGCGGAAAAAATTATGGTAAACAATATTAAAGAATTGCCAGCAATACTTTTGATTGATATTCATAAAAGTTATGGCGTCAATGAAAGTAAAGTTGATGCGCTTAAAAATATTAATCTTGAGATTGCAAAGGGGGAGTTTCTAGCGCTTTGTGGCCCATCTGGAAGTGGAAAAAGTACGCTACTGAATATCTTATCTGGTATTGATAAACCCTCAGCGGGTTCTACCATTTTTCTGGATAAGGCACTTAATGATTTAAATGAGAACCAGCTTTCCTTTATCCGAAGTAAGCACTTGGGTTTTATCTTTCAATTTTTTAACCTAATTCCTGTGCTTAGCGCGTTTGATAATGTCTACTACCCACTTATTTTAAATGGGAATTATAACAAAAAGGAAGCGAAAGAACGATCCTTGTATTATCTGGATAGTGTAGGAATCAGCCATCTGGGCAACCGTAAACCGGGGCAGTTATCAGGTGGTCAGCAGCAGCGTGTGGCTATTGCCAGAGCGTTGGCACATAACCCAGAGGTAGTGGTGGCTGATGAACCCACTGGTAACTTGGACCTTGCTACGGGAGAAGCCTTTTTGGATCTATTAATGAAAATTAACGAAGAAACCAAAACCACATTTATTGTTTCAACGCACTCAACTCAACTTAAGGATAGAGCCAAGCGTGTTATAGAAATCAAGGATGGAGAATTAGTTTATGATTCAGCTCAATAAGGTTTTTGTGTTTTTTATATCTTTGTTCCTTTTTACGCATGTTCATGCACAGGTTGCAAATGTACCCGTTGTTCAAACAGTAATACAAAAAGGTTTTCCTGTTCAGCCTGATGAATTGTTAAAAACCACTCATGCATTGTTCAGTGAATATAAAAGCCAAAAAAACGTCTCTTCACTGATTTTTTATTCTTATGGCATGTTACGACTGGCAAATCATTTTAAAGCGCTAAACGATTATGTTAATGCTTCTGAATACGCTAAGCTAGGTTTCTTTTACTTGGATGAAGCCGTAGACACTCATGAAAATGATATGCGTGTTCGCTATTTAAGAGCGCGTGTCGATGCTTATTTACCAGCAGACCTAGGGCGTTGTGTTGTGACTTTATACGATACGGATATTCTGTTAAAAGAAAAAAAGCAGTTTGATCATGATGTTTTGGCACAGATTCAGTATATGCGTTACCGCGCTCTTTTGAGCTGTAAAGAAAACAAAAAGGCCGATGTACTTTTGGCGCAAATGAAAAAAGCAAGCCCAAGCCAGATCAAGTTATTGTCTTTAGGTGTTGAGAGTACGCCTGAGTGGGATGTTAATGAAATTACACAGGTTGTCATGCCTCTGGTGAAAGGTGAATAAATGTTTAATGGACTGATTTTAACAAGCTTTGCTGTTTTACTGATTTTAGGCTTTGTACTTTATTGTGTTATTTTTAAAACTCAGGATGCTAAATTTGCATTTTTGAATTTATTCAGACACAAAAGGCGTTCGTTTTCCACGATTGTTGCCATTATTATTGGTGGTGTTTCAATATTTCTGTATGGTGGATTTATTGACTACTCCTTTTGGATATTAAAAGAACAGACAGTCAGAACCAACATTGGTCACATACAAATTTATGATCAATCATACTTTGAAACCTCGAATAAAAATAAAAGCATTATTGAAAATTACGACACATTAAAGGCAGATATTCTCAATGATAGCCAGTTATCTGGATATATTTCGACAATTTCTGGACAACTGGAATTTACAGGCGTTGTTTCACAGTATGAAAGTGAAACATCTAGCTATTTTTCTGCTTTAGGCGTTGAACCGTTACCGGCACTGAAACTTGGTTCTTTTGATAAGCTGGTTTCAGGTAGTGACCTATCACGTATTAAACAGGATGAAATTACGCTGGGTAGTGGCTTAGCAAAAACATTGAATGCTCGTTATTCTGACTGGTTGGATGTATTGGTTGTCAATACTCATGGTGGGCAGGGCGCACAGTCGTTTAAACTGCGCGGTATTTTTGAGTCTGGCATCAAAGATTACGACGATGTCGCCATGAAAATCCCGCTACAAACCGCACAGAGTATGATGGATACCAATGGCGTGAGCAAGTTTGTGATTCTACTCAAAAACGATGCTGAACTAGATGTTTTTAGCACAAAGTTGGAAACATTTATCTCGAATAAACAGCTACCGCTGATTGTCAAAAACTGGAAAGAGTTGTCGTTGTTTTACCAGCAAGTAGAAGGACTACTGTCAGGGATCTATTTCTTTATTAAAGTGATTGTGGTTTTGATTGTGATTTTTATGATCAGTAACTCAATGACCATGAATATTGTGGAGAGAACCCGCGAGATCACTACTTTACGGGCAATCGGCCTCAAACCTGCTCATATCACCAAACTGTTTGTGTTAGAAGGAATATTTATTGGTGCAATTGGTGCAATTGGGAGTTTGGCCATTGGTTTTGCTATTGCAGGCTTAATTAACCTCAATGGCATCGCGATGCCACCTTCTCCTGGTCAAACACAAGGTTATACTGCTTTTATTAGAACAGACAATTTTGATCTGATTTGGATAACGTTTGTATTGCCCATACTAACGTCCTCATTGGCTTCCATTTTACCGGCAATTCGTGCATCTAAGCTGAACATATCTGATGCTTTTAAATTTGTATAGGAAGATTACCATGAAAGTACCCGCAATTTTTGCATCAATAATATCGCTATTGCTCTTTTCAACTTTGGTGTATGCCGATATTGATACTAAAGCTCTAAATATTATCAGGCAGTCGGATGATGTGCGTTCACCAAATAAACCTTTTCGCTATACCGTAACGGTGCTGGAATATAAGTCAGGAGAGACAAAACCAGTTAATAAGCAGATTCTAGATATTTCTATGCGTTTTTTGAAACCTGAAAATGGTATAGAAGCTGATGCACGCTCTTTAGCTCGATTTGTTTATCCACCTAAAGATAAGGGTAAAGTGATGTTGTCTAACTGGTATGACTTATGGTTCTACACGCCACAACTGAGACGCCCAATCGCTATTTCTCGATCACAAAGGCTATTGGGGCAGATTTCTAACGGAGATGTCATTGTGACCAACTTTGAATATGCATACAACTCTAAACTACTGGGTGAAGAGCCTTGTGGAAAAACTGTTTGCTATAAATTAGCGTTGGAGCGTAAATCGCCAGAAGTAACCTATCCGAAAGTGACTTATCTCGTTGAAAAAGGTAACTTTCGCCCATATAAAGCATCTTATTTTTCGTTGGATAATAAGTTAATTAAAGAAGTAGCATATCAGAATTATAAGCCACTACTGGGTAAAGACAGGCCTGCAAAAATTATCGTTGTAGATGCACGCTATAGTAAAGGCTATTCGGTCATGGAATACAGTGATGTTAGGTTTGAATCTTTGCCTTTATCTCATTTTACCAAGGAATATATTCAGCGAGGTGGGAGTTGAAATTCCTGCATCTTTTCCTGACTTTACCTATCTTACTACTGCAAGGAAGAGCCATGGCTGCTTGTCTATCTGACTCTGATCTTGTGGTATTAGGGCAGATATCTTATACAAATAAAAAAACATTGATCTGGCAAATAGACAGAAAAAATCCGTACACTGCCAATAATGTGTTTAACGATCTGGTGCTCAAATACAGTAATAATTGTCAGCTTATAGACGATAAACTTGATTTGGATTTTTCTGTCTATGCTTTGGCTTATTACCCATATAAAGACGTAGGCACATTTGAGAAAGACGATAACCGTATGAGGGTACTGTTAGATCGTCTTCGGCTCTCCTATACTGTTTCGGATAGTGTCAGACTCGATGTTGGTAAACTTAGATCAAAAGGCGGTATCTTTTATCTTAAGTCTCCAGCAAGTTTATTGAATAACCATTATTCAGGATTTAAACCAACTCGTATTTATGACCCCACTATGAAGCAGGCGTATACAGAATCTTTTTGGGGCGCTATGTTAGCAAGAGACACAGATAGCCATTCATTATCTTTAACAGTAGCACCAAAATTAACACATATTGATAAACGTTATGAATCTTCCAGTAACTGGTCTGCAACAAAGCGTTCTAACGCCAGTGATCGTTATTTATTTACTTACACTGATTACCGTTTCAATAGCCATACACCATCAATAAGTGTCATGCTAGGAGATTCAAAATCCATTGCGTTTTCTAATAGCTTTAACTGGTCTGATCAGTTCGTCATTAATGCTGAGCTGGCTTATCATTTCAATCAACAGTGGCGCCATCTTGACGCGAAAAAGGTTGAAATGGTGCAACATTATACTTTTCCTACACAGCTTTACAGCAAAAATAATAATGATGGTGTTGAGTTGGGACTGGGGATGCAATACACCACAAACCGTTTTAGCCAACTTGGTCTGGAGTATTACTTTCAAAGCGAAGGATATTCTACATCACAGTGGCGTAAACAAACAGATTTAGTAAAATTTTTAAACCAAAAAACAAATTACATGCCGTTAGATCAGGCATTTGATTCTTATAAATATTTGATGGCTTCTGAAGTGTACAACACATCAAGTAAAGGGAACTTACAGGGGAAGCACTATATCAATGCTTACGCCAATATCTTGATGGAGGATCAGTCTAGTCTACAGCCTTATGCCGTACTGAATCTAATGGATAAAAGTTCGATGATTGGCCTACATTACAATAAACCGCTGTATCAATTGGATAAGCAACTGGAAGTCTATACGGGTGTTTATGCTGCGTTGGGCAGTAACGATTCGGAGTTTGGCCTATTTGGTGAAACAATTGGAACTTATTTAGGCTTTAAATATCATTTTTAAAGGTTTTTATATGGATACAAACAAATTACAGTCAGTTGTTTTTCTCTTTGCAGGTCAGGGTAACCCGACCATAGGCATGGGAGCAGATTTATGGGATATCAATGATACCACAAAAAAGATATGGGACTGTGCCAGCGATATTTCTGGGATCGATATTCGTCGTCTTTGCTTAAAAGGACCAATGAATAAATTGGTGCAAACCACTAATCAGCAGATGGCAGTAACAGCAATTAACGCCACACTTTATACCCGGTGTCGTAAAAAATTCAGCAATGTCAATATTATTGGTTCTTGTGGTCATAGTGTAGGTGAATATGCTGCTTTGTATGCCTCTGGTGCAATAACACTGGAAGATCTGTTTAAAATAATTCAATTTCGCTCTAAGCTAATGGACGATTTGAGCAAAGTTAACAAAGGCTCAATGCAAGCAGTGAAGGGTGGGGATTACCAGAGTGTATCTGATCTGATTGCAAGCTCTGGTCTTAAATTGGATATAAGCTGTGATAACACTCCGTGTCAACAGGTTATTGGTGGGACTGTTTCTGCCTTACGCGATTTTACGCCAATGCTGATTAACAGTGGCTATGATACGGTAAAACTCGGCGTAAGCGGTGCTTGGCATACCCATCTTATGGCCGATGGTGTCCAACAAATGCGAGATTTTTTGACGAATATACAAATCAAGCAACCTCAGTATGATGTCTTGATGAATGTTACTGGTGCGCCAGAAATAAACCCTGATGTGATTAAAGAGAATTTGTCTCTTCATTTAACGCATACTGTTAAGTGGACGGATTCTATAATGCATTTTTTAAGTAATCCGACCCCTGTGTTGTTTGTAGAGATAAGTAATAAAGCTTATTTGGGGTATATGCTTAACGATTTTGCTGGTTTTTCTTCAGACATGGCTTTACATTGTAGAAAGATTTAATGGCTCAATATGATTCCCGATTATTTTAAATTTATCCGCTTTCAAGATAAGAGGATTATACCTCTATTTTATTTTATCCTATTTATCGTTCTAGGATTTTATTGGAAAAATAATGCATTTAACATTACAGTACATGACTCATGGTTTATTAGTGGCATTCTGGCGATCACATTATTTAATATTATTTATGAACTAAAGTCTTACTGGGCATATAGTTGTGTCATTGGGCGTGTTGATGTGGATTATTTTTCAGGTAAAGATTGCTCTAAAGTGATCACCTTTTTCACTCGCCCAATGGTGGTCAGCTTGTTATCAATTTTTGTTTTTTGGCTAATTGTTCAAGGCTGTTTATTGTTACCATCAATGAGTTACAGTGTCATTTGCCTGTTCTTTGTGTCACCTCTGGTGATCTATTTGGTGTTCAGAACACTTAGGCCTATTTACATCAAACAAGTACTCACTTCTGCTTCAAGCCAGATTAAATTTAAAAACCTTTATTGGTACGTAATTGGTTATGTTCTGCTCACAACTGTGATCAATATTTTATCTATCAGCCCGTTAAAGGCGAACCTCGACTTTTCTTTAAACGATGGTTTTTTTTCGGCCAAACTGATGGTTGCCATGTTGATTCTATGTGTCATTGTGTTAATAATAAATTTGATTTTCTCCCGCGCATCTAAACGGTACATTTTTCTTGGTAGGATTTTTTTGAAAGAGATCGATTTCTTTCCTAAATCAATTCTATTAAATGTTTTATATACAAAGCCGTTTATGATCAAAATGCTGTTTTTATTAGTTGTTCAGTTTATATGGATTATAGCTGTCAGTATCATGCTAACCCTACTGAATTGGAATGTATTATTTGAAGTTTACTTTTTAATTTGTTATCTGCCTTGTGTGTTTTATTATTTTTTGCACATTTACTGGCACTGGCATAATGAGTTTCTTATGGCATGTGATATGTATTTTCGCTATGAAGAATTTAAAAAACGTAATAGTTAACAAAAGGTGGAATACTTAATAGAGCAAAAGGCAGATTTAAATCGTGTGACTACTACACAAATTATAATCAAAGAGTTCTTTCTTACGCATGTTCCCGTGGTTTGGCTGATATGGTGGGATTATCGATGAAACATGGTGCAATTAATCATTTAACGGGTAAAGCGATTTGTCAGTAAAAATATATTTTAAGTGATTTCGCTGAAGCTAAAGAGTAAAATTTCATCAGAGAAGAAAGCACAAAAGCCCTTATAGAGTAGGGGCTTTTTGTTTGATCTATTATATAATACATAAATATCATGAATTATTTGTTGTTTACCTTTTTTATTTATTCTAACAAATAGTTACCGATTACATATATTTCATACTAAAATTAAGAAATGAGGGCATAATGACCAGAAAAATTAGGGCCGCGATTATCAGTTATGGAAATATTGGTAAGTTTACGCTTGATGCACTTAATGCAGCAGATGATTTTGAAGTTGCAGGTATCGTGAGACGTAATATAACACCTTTACCAGAATTAGCTGATTATACTGTTGTTGACTCAATTGATAAATTAGACAACGTTGATGTTGCTATTTTATGTTCGCCGACACGGATAATCAAAGATACTGCTTTAGAAATATTAAAAAAGGGGATAAATACGGTTGATAGTTTTGATATCCACTCTAATATCATAGATTTAAAAAATACACTCGATCCAGTGGCAAAAGAGTATGGCTCAACAGCAATTATTTCTGCCGGTTGGGATCCTGGTTCCGATTCCATTATTCGAGCATTAATGTTGGCAATGGCACCAAAGGGAATGACTTATACTAATTTTGGTCCAGGTATGAGCATGGGGCATAGTGTTGCAGCCAAAGCCATTTCAGGAGTAAAAGATGCTTTATCCATCACTGTTCCTCTTGATACGGGTATTCACCGCCGTTTAGTTTATGTTGAATTAGAAGATGGTGCTGATTTTGCAACAGTAGAAAAATTATTAAAAGCAGATGCCTATTTTATTTCTGATGAAACACATGTAAAGCAAGTGGATGATGTGAGTGCTTTAAAAGACATGGGGCATGGTGTTCACCTTACTCATAAAGGAGTATCAGGTAATACGCATAATCAATTATTTGAATATTCTATGCGTATTAATAATCCAGCCTTAACTGCTCAGTTTTTAGTTTCTGCAGCAAGAGCAACCTTTAAACAAGCCAGTGGAGCATACACAGTAATTGAAGTCGCACCAATTCACTTTTTAGCTGGTAATCCAAATGATCTTATTTCACGTTTAGTGTAGAACAAAGATTGTTTAATAAGTCTGGTTTTTCGAATAGATGGAAAAACCAATAGAAAAATAGACCTGTGAACACAGGTTTATAGCTTGGTATTGTGTCATTAAGCAAAATATAGGTTCTAAAAGAATCATAATTAAATGTTTGCTTAAATAAATTAAAGGGTATGTTTATGCACCGATATTTCATGATTACTCTATTATGTTCTTTATTTTGTCTGTCTTGTTCTCTTGAAGCTTCAAATAAAGAGGGAACTGTTACCGTGATGAAGTCATTGGGGGTAAAACAATGTGAGGGTGGTTCTGTTTCTGCCGCATTAATTCAATTGAAGAATCAACTATTAAAAGCTCAAATCAATGTATTAGATGAAAAAAGCAGTGATGATGGAATGATGCACATAATGGTTTGTGGTGCAAATACTGGGGATATTGGTGTGTTTACTATACCTAAAAAACAGGAAATAAAAGCAAGGCGCTTGGGTTTTGAGTTGGTTAACGATTAATAATATTGCCATTAATATAGGTGACTACATACATTTTTATCATCGTCTGATTATTTGATTAAAAATATCTATTATTTATGGCTTTATTTGAATTTATAGTATTACTTGTCTGTCGTGTTTTTGTAAGACAAATAGAAGTTGTTAACACCAAAATCAATGGTCAATCATTGGATTTAGATTTTTATATAGCGTTAAAGCCAGTGATAAATTTAAAAATGATTGTAAATATGAACTGATATAATATCGGTTATCTAGAATTATATTTTTATGATTACCAAAAGAGATAAACATGAGTTTACAAATAGAAAAAATTATATTGCATCAACTGGTTCGTAAATCAGAGTCTGAAATTGATGTTGTATTACGTGAGACGGTTTTAGAAAGTAATTCCGCGGTTAATGAGTTAATTATGGATATTAATCGTGTTTATAATAATAAAAGTAAGGTATACGGGCTTTTTAATGAGGAGAGTTTATTCGCCGAATCAATCAAGGAGTTACAAAAAGGTAATCAAGATTTTTTAAATTTCTCTCAAGAGTCAACCAAACAGCTTCGTAATGAAATAGCAAAATATCCATTTACTGAAGGTGGAACAGTGGTATTTTGTTTATACCGTTACTTAGCTGTGGAATATCTATTGATTGCCGTCTTAGATAGCTGTAACAGTATGTTAGTAAATGAACAGTTAGATATTTCTCTGACTCGTTATCTTGATATTGACCATGCCGATATTATAGCTCGAGTTGATTTAACAGAGTGGCAGATAAACAATGATTCTAAACGTTATTTGACTTTTTTGAAAGGAAGCGTTGGACGTAAAGTTTCTGATCTATTTATGGATTATCTTGGTGCAAGTGAAGGTTTAGATAAAAAAGCTCAGAACAAGAGCCTTGTTTTAGCTGTAGATGATTATTGTCAGGAAATTCAATTAGACAAACACGAAAAGCAAGCTAGCCGAGAACAAGTATACAGTTATTGTCAACAGCAATTACAAGCAGGCGAAGAAATTCAGTTGTCCCAGTTAGTAAAAATATTGCCAGAACAAAACGAACAAAATTTTGTGTCATTTTTAAATAATAGTGAGTATGAGTTAGATGAAAAATTTCCTGCCGATCGCAGTACATTACGGCAATTAAAGAAATTCAATGGCAGTGGTGGTGGCCTTTCTATTGGATTTGACTCAGATTTGCTGGGTGATCGCGTCAAATGGGACCCACAAACCGATACACTTGTGATCAAAGGGATACCGCCTAACTTACGTGATCAATTACAACGAAATTATGGCAAATAGTAAAGAATGGGGTAATGGTCAAATACACCAATCTTCTCTCATATTAAACAATATACGATCTTTACCTTACTTGCCATTGATCATCTTTATTTTATTGATTTATTTTACAATTATTTTTCATAAAGGAGTTTGTGCAACTCTTTACCATTTTTTAGTAATTCTGGTGATTCTATATAATATGAGTACAATTCGAAATTTCGATTGGCAGATTTAATAAAGGTAAAAGTTTCTGTACCTTCTCCTTTTTCAAATTTAGTCCTATAAACAATAGTAATAATATTTCTATTTGTTTGATAATTTATATTAGTTCTAATCTCTTTCTTCCTAGAAAAATTACCTAATGATTTTTTTACAATACCTAGAAACTGATTATGTTTTTTTAAAGGCTATACTATCTTTATATTCTTTTGATGTCATGACATAATAAATCTCGCCATATTCACTTTTATCATAATAAGCATGAAATATATCGACTTTTTTGTGAATTTCGTCTAAGTTTTCTTTACTACTACAACTTATCAAAAAACAACCAAAGACCAATATAAAAAATATTTTTTTCATTATTTTTTTCCTAATGAAGTTATCGCTATAAAAAATCAATTTCAACTCTTTTTTGGGATAGTATTTTTAATCGACCCCTCTTTCCCAGATTTCAATTTACTAATAATTTTCTAGAGGATCTTGATACATATTTTTTATCTACGATTTTTTTTGCTAAATAAATTTACTTTAAATGAATATTAATCTAACAAATATTAGTTTGTAATATTAATACTTAGTTAGAAACGAACATAACAGCGAGTTTATTAATGAAGTTATTTATAACAATTATAGTAACAATACTTAATTTTGTGGGCTTCTTAACTGCAACCTGTAGCATAGGATTATCTATATTTGGCTTAGCTAACTCTTCTGATTTAAATGGTGTTAAATTAGGAGGGTATGGGGTAGTATTATCTGTTTTTGCCTTTTTAGTATCATATTTTATTTTAACTTGGTCTGCTAATAGTTATACACTTAAGAATAGTGGCAAAATTAAATTTACTTTATTACTGATTTTTCTAGTAGGTATATTTAGTTTAGGTATTGGCCTTTATCTTCCAATACAATTTCTGGGGTGGAGTCGTTTGATTTACAGTCATCAGCCCACTGAGTCAATTTTTCCTATTGTAACCGTTCAAATTTCAGTTACTTTGGTTTGTTTGTGGTGCTCAATGAGTGGTTGGAAAAAATCAAATACAGACATTTAATACAAATAAAAATAAAGTTTATCAGAAAACTCAGTTGGGAGACCTCTCGTAGAATGAATGTAGTCAATAAAAATGACTTTCATTCATTATACATGTCTAATGTTATGTATATATAATAAAAAAATTAATTTAAAAACAGTTTGTTGTGTCTAAACTCTGGGGAGATGCCAACTCTGTTTGGGCTATTTTAATCTAATTAGATTAACTTGATAATGCAAAAAAAGGGCCAAAAGTCATTTGTTGTTAGTCTTTTTTTTGCTATTATAATAACATAACTCTTAAACAATAATTGTTGGTGTCATTTATGTTACAGCATTCCAGCTCTGATGAAATTATTTTAGCTCACACTCGGACTTGGCTAGAAAAAGCTATTATTGGTCTCAATTTATGTCCTTTTGCCAAAGCTGTGTATGCTAAAAATCAAGTTAAATTGATTGTTAGTCATGCTCGTCATTTAGATGGCTTTTTAGAAGATCTAGATAGAGAACTTTTATTCTTGGCAAATTGTCCACCAGAAGAGACCGATACCAGTTTACTCATTCACCCAAGACTGTTCGAAGACTTTTTATTGTTTAATGATATGATGGAGCTAGCTGATCAAGCCATTATTGATAATCAACTGGAAGGGGTGATTCAATTAGCGCCTTTTCATCCAGAGTTTCAATTTGAAGGCACTAATGTGGAAGACATCAGTAACTACACCAATCGTTCTCCCTATCCAACCCTACATTTGATTCGAGAAAGCAGCATTGATAAAGCTTTAACCACAATGTTGAACCCAGATTCTATATTTGAACGCAATATTGCTTTACTTGAAGAAATGGGGCATGAAGGTTGGGCTACGTTGGGCTTGCCTTCTTCAAAATAAACTCAAACCACTCGTTTTGTAACCTATTTTGGTAATTGATCAATTCAGTGTTGACACAGGTTTTATTGTTGCTTTATTTTCTAGTCTATTGGTTTTATATATGGCTATTATCGTGTATAAACTATATAAATCTGGATCAACAGCATAAAAGGTGAGATGTGAAAGTATTAATGATTGATGATGATATTGGTTTAGGCGAAACGATGAAGCCAGTTTTGCAGATGTTTGCAATAAGTCTTGATGTTGCACATTCTTCAGAAGAGGGGCTAGAACAAATAAAACTACATCAATATGATTTGGTGTTACTGGATGTAATGTTGCCACGTATTACGGGTCTGGAAATTTGTCGAACCATCCGTAACTTAACTCCCCCTTTATGCGATATTCCAATTATTATGGTATCAGCCAGAACTGATCTGGTTGATAGAGTCGTTGGTTTAGAGACTGGTGCTGACGACTATGTTGCCAAACCCTTTGAACCCCGTGAACTTATTGCTCGAATTAATGCCGTTTGCCGACGTCATAATGACTTTAAGCCTAAATCTGTTGTGACAGAGAAAAAAAGTAGTAAATTTATCATGTTTCAAATGAATGATGATACTTTGCGTATTGATGTTTCACGTGCCCAAGTGTTCATTAATGATAATTTGCTCGATATTACATCCATGGAGTTTGAAATCTTATTAGCTTTAAGTAAGACTCCAAGCGATGTACTAAGTCAGGAAGAGTTATTACAGCGATGTAATGGTAATAGTGTTATTTATTCTCGTAGTATAATTGCTCTGATTTACCGGCTACGGAACAAAATACGTGAGGCAGGTGCACGAGTAGATTTTATTCGTACTATACGTAGTCGTGGTTATGCCATTGTTGGTTTTGTTGATGAAGTCTAAAAAATCATATTCCCATTCTAATCCGTATAGAATAAATGCAGTTCAGTTAATAAAACACCATTGATTAACATTTTACCGGTGTTCTACTTATTTAGAACTGGGTAAGATAAAGGCCTCAGGAAATATAACCTGTACTGTAGTACCTTTACCTTTGGTACTATCAATTTTTATTTCACCTTTAAGTCCATCAACAATGGTTTTACAAATGTACAGCCCAAGCCCATAACCACCGGATTCGCGCTGACGCGATTCATCCTCTCTCCAAAAAGGCTCAGTCAAAAAAGGTAGTTGATCTTCAGCAATACCAATTCCACGATCAGTCACGGAAATGTGTAGTGCGTAGCCTTGTTCCTTAACAAAAATGGTGACGGGTTGGGATTGACCATAAAATACAGCATTACCAATCAGATTGCGCATTAACACAACTAACATAACTGAATGACTGTAGAAAAAAGACATATTATGAGTCATCTTAAGTTCAATTAAACTCTTAGTATTTAATTGCTCTAAAACAATCTCATTAAAAAATTCAGCAACATTAATTTTACTTAAGTTAATTTTATCTTCGCCGGAATGTGTTTTTTCGGTATATAAAATAGCATCTAAAATACGTTCCACATTAACAATATCACCAAGTATCGCCTGACGTAACGGCTCATCAGTGATTAAATCTTTACGTACTTTTAGGCGAGTCAAGGGGGTACGTAACTCATGGGGGATTGCCAATAACATATGGCGACGGGCTTCATGAATGCGGTGTAATCGTTGTAACATTGTGTTAAAACTGTCAGCGAGCGTTTTGTATTCACCATAAGTGCGGTTGAGAGGAATTCGGTAGTTAAGATCACCTTGGTTGGCATGCTTAACTCCTCGGCCCAGCTCAATGAATGGTTTGGTTAACAAATGAATAGAGTAAAAGTTAAGCAATAAAATGAGTACGATTACGACTGTAATCAAACCAATTATACTAAGAGCCTGAGAGGATAATGAACGACCGAATTGTGGTAAGACGATAAAAGTGTGATTTTTATTCACAAACGCTGCAGCTATGTAATTATCATTGTTTGTTATTATTGCTATACCATCAGGGTCACGTAGTGCTATTTTGAGTAGTGGTTTGTAGGACTCATATTGTGCATCGTTTATTGCATCTTGTGGGATTACAGTGAGTGGCACCCCGTTGATGTTAATTTTAGCTAACTGTTCAGGTGTTTTATCCATTACTAAATTAGAAAATAATGCTTTCGATAGATAACGTCGAGGATGTTCATCTGCAATGCGCTGTAATGAAAATACTAGTACAAATACCAGAGCACAGCTTGAAACCAGCGTATTGAGCAATAGCATAGAAAATACAGTTCGTGAAGAGAACCACTTTATCATTAAATTACCTCACCGCTTTCATCCAGTAGGAGCACCATAAATATGCTGTTACTTTAATTACAGAAATTTATCATATTGCTGTTTTTTATTTTCAGTTGAAGGTATAAAATTAGATAGTATAAGTAAATGATAGCATAATGCCCCCCTTACGTCCTGTGCTGCCATAAATCGTATTATGACTGCCAAAATAGTGGTAACCTTGTAGGTTCATACGTAGGGCAGGCATTACGGGGGTGCTTAATGTTACTTGACTAAAACCACTGCCATCCATAGGGGTGACAGTGGTGATAATAGAAAGATCATTATTTTTCCAAAAATTATTCCATACCATACGATTAAAAAACTGTTGTTGGGCCAAAGGTTCCTGTTTAATATTGGCAAGTGAAGCTATACTGCGTGCTCTCCAATCACTGTGTGCAATAGCTCTACGCCATGAGCCAAGTTGGCTTTGCTTTAGCCCCGCCTCATTAAAGTGGTATTCAAGGCTCATTGAAATATCTTTATTGTCTACTAGGCTTTCTGGTAGTGACCAAGTGACTCCGTTGACAAGTTGGTGATAAAATCGTTGGTTTCCAATATTACTTTGTGCTTCATCGGCAAGGTTTTGTCGTCGTTGAACAAACCATTCACTGTATAGTACCAGATTGTCTAGCACAGTTAAACTTAGTTCTGTACCCAAACTAGGTTGGGTACTTTGATATAGGGAGCTCACTGTCAGTGATAGATTGTTCCATGATGCTGGTGATGGAGAGTATTTAATAAAAAAAGCATCTTGGTTATTAGTGCGATCAAGTCCCATACCAATGACCTTGCTATTGCTGGCTACAGTTTTTGATTTTACAGGCAAGTTTGGTCGGTAACCAAAGCTTAACACACTGTCGGTATTCAGCCAGACGCCCATTAAAGCAAAAACACCAAGACGATCTTCACGTCTATCGGTCGTATCTAAGCTTTCAAAGATCACTTGACTGTTGTTCTTAAACCAATCAGTAGGGTTAAAACCACTGGCGACACCATTCCGAATGTTTGTTCGCCCAGCTATCCAATGCCAGTTTTCTGTTGGAGTATAGTTAAGAGCGAGCGATTGAATATCCAAACGAATATTTTTCTCGGCTTGATAATGTTCACGGCTGTTAATTTGGCTACGTAACCGTGTGTTTAATTCTATGCTTAGAGAATCGCTGATGTTTCCTTGCCCATAGAGACGTGTACTGATTCGTCCACTGGCTATGGGGCTATCATGCTCTGCCCAATCAGCCATTGCCTGACTTTTAAGATCCAGACTAAGAGAACCCAATGCTTGAGATGATGAGTCTGTCACAGATTCGTGTGAGAAACTAGGTAGCGATGGAATGTCATCATTAGCTAGTACATCCTGTATTAATAGAATGGCGCTTAGGCATATAATCAGTTTTGTCTGGTTCATTGTCATTGTTCTCCCTGTGACGTAAAATGGGGAAGCCATTCTTTATTGAACCAAGACAGGGGTAACGTTTTTTTCTGATATTGGCTCATTTGCATAAGTGTTATTTTATTTGGGTTGAAACCGTCTCCAATAACGACTTCAGTAGGGCGGATACGATCAAATACCATTTTCCAGTTACGATACCAAGCAACTTTTAGTAATTTGCCACTATTACCATAGAATTTTCCTTTTAGTGGACGATCATTTTCTTTATCTACCCAAAGTTCTACCTGTTTATACGGAGCAAATTCATTTGTCGCTTTGAGTCTTAGTTTCCAGGCTAAACGCGAATTGCGGTCACCATCAGTAATTGTTTCCACTCCCTCTAATACTGCTGAATAATCGAGGGTAAAGTTAGAGGTAATAACATCACCATTCGAAGCATTACCAAGTAAGCGTTGGCGCGGTGACATACGAACCGATACTTTAGATTTAGGATCATAGAACCATAGAATATTATCGTTACGCAATAATAGCTTGCCACGGTCCGTGCTAGGCATATTCATATGTACAATGGTCAAGAATTGCCCAGTACTATTTTGCCGTGAATGGGTTGTAACTCGATTTTGATCTGTGAGCTTTTTATTTTCAAATTGCTTTAATGATACATTTACTACAAATGAGGTTTGTGGGTTACGGATCTGATCAGAGCGCTTGAGTATGTCGTAAGCTTGATCTGCCAATGCTGGTACGTTAACTAACGAAGTCAGTATACAGCTCAATTGTATGAGTTTTTTTGTGAAATTTTGCATGAGTAATTCTCCTGTTATCAGACGTGATGGATGGCTGAAATAATATTCATTCGTGAAGCTTTATAGGTAGGCCAAATTGCGGCGAATACCGAAAGTGTGAACAGAAACCCCATAATACTTAGCAGTAGCGGTGGATTTTCTAGAATCATAAGGTTAATTGTAAGAGGCGTTGCATTGCTTGGTGGTGTCCAGCTTAAGTTCATGTTATTGATTATGGTGCTAACAATCAGTGTAAAGGCAAGGGAAGCAAGAATACCGAACAATCCCATCAGGGCACTTTCAGATAGAAACATCCGCATGATGAAACTACGACGGAACCCCATAGCGCGAATGGTGCCTATCTCGTTAACCCGCTCCATGACTGTTAAATTAATTGTATTGGTGATGGTAAAGATGATCACAATCCCGAGAAATAGAGAGACCACTCCAAAAATAAAACTAAACATATTGAAAACTCGATCAAAAGAAGGGTCAACTTCATTAAAATGCAATATTTCTAATGACATGTTGTTGGTATCTAATATTTGTTGAATATGTTGCTTAACTTGCTCAGCTTGGTTAGGGTCATGTATTTGTACTAAAATGACGGTAGAGCGAGGCTGATCACCATATAGTAACTCACGTGCCAAATCGAAATGTACCATGACATAGGCGTTATCTAAAGAACGTTGTGCTTGTGATTGAGCTTGTTTAACATAAACGCTCATGATGTTTGGTGCACCTTCAGTGCTTGCGGCTAATAGGTTGAGCTGATGGCCTTTTCTTTTATCTGTCTGTTGATTGAGCTGTGCTTTGTCTTCAATAGACACGAGATCACTAACATCAATCTGTTCTTCAGAAATTACTTTGGCTTGTAGTCGCGGTGGATCTTCACAATCAACAATATTTAACTGTTTGCATAGACCCAGCTGGCGAGCCATCCCCACCCCAACGATAGCCTCATCATGTTGATCTCGGTTTAAACCAGTGGGAGGTGTAGAGACCTTAACATTCCAACCATCCCACAGACGCATTTTGTCTGCTTCTTCTGGTTGAATACCCCGTCCAATAAATGTTTTGCTGTTGCCCGTTTCTGTAATTCCTGCAATTCCTGCCAGAGAAATTTGTGGGGTAATCACTGAAATTTGTCGTTTAAGTTGAGGATCACTTTGGAGTAGGGTAATCACCGCTTGATAGTCGTTGATGGTATAGTTATCTGGATCAGCTGAACCATATTTTAGGTAACCTTGCTGGTAAATTTGTAGCTGACCTTGATCTTGAATTAATCCCGTTTGTACACCAAAATAAATTGAAGTAATAAAACCACCAAAGAGCATCATAGCCAAACCACCAATACCGATAGAAGTGATGGTAATGATGGAGCGATGGCTATTTTTTAACAAATTACGTAGTGCTATCAACCAAATCATTGAGAGTCTCCTGCATCTTTTAGTTTTCCGTCAACAATATGTATTAATTGACCAGACTTATTAAGCAAATTTTCGTTATGAGTACAAATAACAAAACTGGTATCAAACTGACGTCGCATTTCCAACATCAGATGGATGATTTCATTTGATGTTGATGAATCTAAATTGGCTGTTGGCTCATCGGCAATAACCAATGCGGGTGTGGTAACCAATGCTCGAGCAATAGCGACCCGTTGTCGTTGGCCACCACTAATTTCACTAAGGCGACGATTAATGTAATCTTTAAGCCCTACGGACTCCAAATAATATTCGGCTTTCTTTCTGCGTTCATGACGTGAAATATTATGATGTAATAACGGAAACTCAACATTTTCTCTTACAGAAAGAACAGGGATAAGGTTGAAAGATTGAAATATAAAACCAATATGTTGGGCACGAAAATCAGCGGCTTGGTTGTCGTTCATGGACAAGACATCTTGACCAAGGATAGTGATTTGTCCTTCATCGGGTTTATCCAACATTCCTAATATGTTGAGAAAGGTAGACTTACCACTACCTGAAGGGCCATAAACAAAGGTTATTTCTCCTTTTTGGATGGTACATTTTGCATTTTTTATGGCCGTAAATTGATAACCATCCATATTATATTTTTTTACGACTGCATTGAATATGGCGATATTATTCTCTGCTGTAGAATGAGTATTATTGGATATATGGTGTATTGAGTTCATCGTGTATTCCTTATTACATGGGAGTTGTTATTAGAAAACACCCTACTAATAAATACAATGAATGGCCGGTGGCATAAAATAGAAAAATAAACGATGAATGATATTGATGTGTTTATTTGTTTTAAAGAGTAAATAAAAGTAATATTTCTAGTACATTTTGTGATTTATTGTTATTTTTATAGATACAAAAGTATGGTCAAATTAATGACCTGAAAAAGTGTCAATTATTGTTCAAAAGGGTACTGTCAAGTTAATGGTTTGATGTTTAATATAATGCCATGAAATCACCAAATATCTATCGTTGCCTTTGTTTTCCACCAGTCATCATCAGCCATTGCGTTTGGTTATAGGTCTGAGTTTTAGAGACATCTAATTAAAGATGGTTATCCTAGAAACGAACTGGATAACATGTGTGTTTTTATAATGAAACAAACAAATGTTTATGAATTAATTAGGAATATAATGGATTTGATTTTATCATTTTAGCTAGCGAATATATACTATATTATAGTATTATCATAATTAATTAAATGTATTATATTTTTCGTTACTAAAATGAATTTTTTTAGCAAATACCTGTACCTTATACCCTTAAACATGTTATGCGTGGCTTGTGTACAACCAACTATACACAAAGAGGAGCCTTTCATGCCCACAGTATCTAGCCTTAAAAATAATGATGAAAATACACTCTCTGCGCAAGAAGCAAGTCAACGCTTTCTAAAATTATTAGAAAAAATTCGTTCAACTGATGAGTTAACACCAAAGTTAATTGAAGATACGATGGGAACAAAAGGCGTTTCTCGGTTAAATAAACCAAATGACTATGATTTTATAGGGCACTTAAATAATAATAGTTGGGTCTACCATATAGTTTTGTTCATAGATCCATCATCTGATGATGAAAGGAAAAAACTCTATTTTGAATTTATTCCAACAACAAAAAAGGACTCTTCTCCACAAACTATAAGCGCAGGCTGTTTTGTTACGCTTGAGTCCTATCACAAGCAATTTTTAGCAAATGGGTTCAGATATCTAGGTGATAGTCAGTATAGGGGGACAAGTCGTCAATACTCACGAGACAATCTAAATATTTTAGTTCAATATAAAATTCAAAATAATGTTGAGCATGAATGTGTCACTCGTATTGATGTGCGTTAAAGGAGATAACTATATATGCCACCTTTTAGTGAAAAGCTCAATACGATATTAGAAACCTTTGCCAATACTGAATTAAAAGATAACGGTGGTAAAAATAGTCCTGAATATAAGAATTTGATTGCAGCGATAAATGCAACCCCTTCTCTTCAAAATGCTTTAGAGGAAGCTGTTAAAAATGAAGGCATTGAAAGTTTTGTTGTAGGCGTTTCTGATCCTACTGCAATTGCAGAATATAGCTCTGAAAAAAGAACAGTATATTTGAAATCAGAGGCATTAACTGGTTCATTAGGAACACTAGTATCATCTATAGCACACGAAACAAACCATGCCCTAAATAAAGATATTTATGCCAAAGATTTAAAGGTTTTTTTTGATCAAGCCGGGGATATTGCTCAGAGTGACAAACCAATTCACGACTATACAAATGCAATTAAGTCAATGCTTGAAGCTAAAAATAAGTCAGAGGCAAAGGCAGAAATAGCTGCTTGGAATGCTGAACTTGAATATCTTAAATCAAAGCAGCCAGATTTAACCTTAAAGGATTTATTTGACCAGTCTTCATACATGTATAAATTTATTGATGTTCGTTATGATGAAAAATTAAATGAAGTCGTATATGAGAGTAAAAAAGGAATTAACATAAACGCAGACTTAAGTATTGATGCATCAGATGAAAATATTAGTGGCTCTCGAGAGTATTATTTTGATGTGTTCTATAAAAATCAAGAAGGAGCAAAACGTGTTGGTGATGTTTTCGATTTTGACGCAATTTATGATAGGGGTGCCAAGATTGTTATTGATATGGGTGAATTAAAACTAGATCCAGCAGAATTGGAAAAAAATGGTTTCAAGTTGGATGGTAAAGCAACAAGTGCTACCTACTATGACCCAAATGATTTAAACAAAAAACTATATTTAAATCAAAATAATAACGATAAAAATACAAATAAAACTATAGATGAAGATATAGATAATAATAAAGATGATATAACCAAGATTATAAAAGAATATCAAAATAGCACTAAGGAAGAAAGTAGACAAAGGGAAGAGAAATCAAACCATGAATATTCAGAAATAAAAGCACTACATGACAAAATAGGCGGATATCTTTATCCTTCTTTAGAAAAATTAAATGTTCATCAAAACCACGCTGATTCAATGGTTACCACTGCTGTAAAACAGGCTGTAGATAAAAAAATTACCGCAGATGATGTTATCCATGTTGGTGTAGATCAAGCTAAGAATTTAATCGGTGTATTTACAAAAGATTCATCTAAGATGGCCTCTTTTGATGCAATCGAAGCCAGTAAAAATGATCCTGAACAAACATTGAATTCAGCTCAACAACAGCTTGAACAGCAGCCAGAACAAGAACTTCAAAGACAATTAGCACTGCAAACAAAAGATCGTAGTGGTCCATCTATGGAAATGTAATTTTTACTTGAGAATAATATGTAGAATATTTTTAAGAAAAATAGCCCCATTCTATCCCCTCCAGAAATGAACCTGAACAGTATCACTCCATTTCTTTAAGTAGACGACAACTATGCTGATGACCATTCTTACATGCTTGATCAAACCATTTTTTGGCTTGTTTTATATCTTTCATCTCCCGATATGTCCAACCTAAATTATATTGACCTACTACATCCCCTTGCTCTGCTGCTTTTTTATACCAAAATATTGCCTATTCAGTATCTTTTTTAAAATGCCCATATATAAATCCTATATTTACTTGGGCATTTGTATCTCCCTGCTCAGCTGCTTTTGTATACCAATAAATAGCTTGATCATAGTCCTTTTTCGCTTTTTTACCTTTTAAATATATATCACCTAAGGAAAATTGAGCTTTTAAATCTCCTTGTTCCGCTGCTTCTTTCTACTTTTGAACACTTTCATCTTCTTTTTGCGTACATGAAGAGTTAGTAAAAACGACTAAAAAGCATAAAACCACGATTAATTTATTCATAAAGATATATTTTAAGTCACGGACAGAGCGAAGATTTTGTAACGAATATTTCATGTATTGATTGATCATATTGATGTTTTATCTTTCTTTTTAGTTCTACTATTTTAAAAACAAAAATACCTATTTTAATCATACAAAAGTAAAAAATAAAAATCAATTTAAATTTCAAAATAATGAAATAGTGTTAATTTGCAATATAAAGTGTTCATGTTTAATCATATAAAATTTCAATGTAATATTTGGTTATATAGCCCGTGCAGAAGATATTTAACATATTAAACATTATGATGAGTTGGTTGAAACTTTACGCTTAGATTATGCAACGCCCCCTTTTTCTGATGATAAAAATACCTATGGTTTAATTAAGTTTAAGGTAGAAAAAGCAGAAACTGTTGGTATTCCATATTCGAAGGTATTTGGAGGTTCAGAGAAAATAGAGGCTCCTTAAGAGGGTGCTGAATTATACAAAGTAATTAATGGGAAAGAAGAACTAGTTGATATTTATACTATAGATGAAAAAACTCAAATAGGTAAATTTCAGAGAATTGGAAAATAAAATAGTTATTAGAAATGCTATTTAGGTACTGTCAAATTAATGGCATGAAATTTATTATTCAGTTATGAAACCTCAAAACATTTACCGTTGCCATCGGTACTGTCAAGTTAATGGCTTGATGTTTACTATTTAGCCATGAAACCTCAAAATATCTATCGTTGCCATCGTTTTCCACCAGCCATGATCAGCCATTGCGTTTGGTTATACTATCGTTTCAGCCTGAGTTTTAGAGACATTGAATTGATGATGGCTGAGAAAGGCATTGTGATCACTTATGAAAGTATTCGATATTGGTGTTTGAAATTTAGCCGAGAATTTTCTAGAAAATTAAGAGTAAGGCACACTGGTTATGGTGATCAGTGGTTTCTAGATGAAGTATTCTGCAAGATAAATGGACAGATAGTTTATCTTTGGCGAGCAGTTGACCAAGATGGTCAAACGATAGACATTCTGGTCCAAAAAAAACGAGACAGTAAAGCAGCCAAGCGGTTTCTGCAGAAGCTAAGAAAGCAGGGTGGTCAACCACGGTTAATTGTCACCGACAAACTTAAAAGCTATATTAAACCTTGTGCTCAGCTATTTCCTTCAAGCATTCATACGAGAAGTAAAGGAGAAAATAACCGAGCCGAAAACTCACATCAGGCCACTCGTTTGAGGGAACGGAAAATGAGGAAGTTCAAATCTATCAAACAGGCTCAACAGTTTCTGGCCAACTTCGGCACAGTCTATGATTTCTTCAAATTAGATCGCCACTTGGTATCAGCAAAAACCTTCAGAACTTTAGTCTTACGTCGTTTGAAAATTTGGTGTGAGATTAGCCAAGTTGCGTCTACAGTATGAGAAAATACAAACTTGATCTGGCTTATTTTAATCCAATGCTATTAACTTGACAGTTTGAATGCTAAATATAAAGAAGGGGATATTTTGAGATCAAAACAACATAAAATAATCATTAGAAGCGTATTTGTTATATCTATAGTTTCTTTATATTTTTTTTGTAAGGTATCTATTTCTCAGGAAAAAATAGACATAGACCCTAAACTGAAAATATATAGTAGCCACATTGATGAAAATCACCAATTTCCTGTGGTAACGGGAAAATCTGATGCAGCTAAAAACATTAATATGTTTCTAAAAGTAAAATTAAGAAAATTTGATCAGGATTATTCTCTAAGTTTTAACACTTATCAAATCTCTGCTATTACAGATTCATTTTTATCTTTCAGCTTACAAAGTAATCAAGAAAATGATAAGGAAAACTTAAGTTTTGATAGCCAAGGAAGATACTTAACAATTAACCTCCTTTTTAAAGAGGGGCCATGGCTTAATGATCAAGTATACCTTCAAAGAAAACAAAGTATTGAAAAAAAGCTAACAGAAGAAAATTTATCAACAACTCAAAGAGTCGCTTACGAAGAATGTTTAAAAGAGGGATCATTTGAGCCTGACTTTATGATATTTAATGCAGAGATGTCTTTACATCAAGATAAGCTTATATTCACCGGCCCATATTGTATTGACTATGGTGAAAGGCTTAAAGAGTTAAATTTTTTTACTAATCAATTTAATTATACAGATATAGCATCTCATCTTACACCTTATGGGAAATGCATCTTAATTGATAAAAAAACTAATTGTCAGCCTTCTTATAGTAGTCTAACTCCTGGTGTATGGTATGGGGAAATAAATAATGAACCTTTTACATTAATTATTTTAGATGTTATTTCTTATATGGAAACTAGTGTATACGGAGAATACTATGTTTCTAATGGTAAAATAAAGAGTGTAGAAGGATCTGTTCTTTGGAATGAAGATCCAGAAAAAAATGAGTGGTATTTGGAAAATAATGAGTATGTTTTCAAGCTCAATCTAAGTAAAGATGGTATATTGAATGGTATATGGTATCCATTAAACAACCCAAAAAATAAGCAAAAAATTACTTTGACACAAAAAATACAAAAGTAAAAGATTAATTTCTAAGTTATATGAGCTAGCTAATGGTATAAAATTTAATATCCAGTTATGAAACCTCAAAACATCTACAGTTACCATCGTTTTCTATTCATCATTAATAGAGTTGATGATGAATAGAAAAGATAGCAACTTAAAAAACAACTCAAGGTAGAAACATTATTTAAATGAAGATATTAGATAAATTCAGGGTACTATTATCTTTAGTGTTAGCTAGTTGTAGTGTATTTGGCCTCAGCCACAGCATGTATCTTAGTATAGTTGTTTTCATTACCAAGGGTAAAATGTGGTGGTTTGGTATGGTGGTGTACCTAATATATTTTGTTTTTTCATCAATATTCTTATTGATATTAATTCTATTAGTTAAAGATCATTTAAACACCAAACAAAAAAACACCATGATATTCATTTTGTCACTATTGGCAATCTTATTTTTTAGTTATCATTATTACAATGATCAAAGATTATATTGGTGGTTTGAATGTGGTAGATTTTGGTGGGAGTGTATGAATGGTCCTTAATTTTATAAAAACTATTTATCAATCTCCCCAACAAAGCCATTGGCGTTTTACTCTATGAAAATAACACTTATGAAATGGAATTGATGGATGATAAAACATCACAGTCATTTTTGTTATTTCATCATGTGCTATTGGGGGTAATATGACTTTACCTTTTGTGTAATTTTTAATGGGCACTCCTAATCCATCAAGCCCAGAGGAGTTTCTAGGGTACATCATGATACCATTTTTAAATCTATCAGAAATAAAAGAAGCAAACTCTTCTTTCTCTGGATAATAACCATGAATTGATTGAAAATTTTCCATCTTGATCAGTGCATTAAGTGCATTTTCTTGAAAATCTTCAATCTTATTTGCGTATTGATAAGAAATAGAAATAAAATAACAGGACCAAAAAATAATCTTAACCACTCTCCATTGCCAATATTTTTTTTGATAAAAAATTAAAATACATTGGATAAGAATATAAAAACCAAAAAAGTAGTATATCCTTCCAAACTCATTAAAACTTTCACCAATAAAACCTGAAAAAACAAGAAGGATACAAGCTAAAAAGAACGTTAATAGTGTTCTACTAATTGGAATGTAGTTGATTATTTTTTTAAATTGTATCTTCAACATAGAAAGTAATGGCGATAGTTTCATATTTCATATTAAGTTAAGTATATTTATTTTATATGTTTTTCCACTTTACAAAACCAATGAAATGGGGCTGTAATTCCCATTATTCCAATTTCTGGTATTGCGCGATATTGAAAACTTTCTTTAGGGAAACGATCTGGTGATCGTTTCCCTATATATTTAATAACATCCATATTTAAATAATCATAATAACTAATAGAGTACATAGGTTTAAATTGTTCATTCTTACAGTTGATTTGGATAATAGAATAGTTAGTTTGTAACAGACTACGTAATTTTTTCCCTTGTTTTTAAAAAGCGCTTTCTTTTGGATAAAAAAATCTCTAGAAATAACGATATTATTTTTTTATAGGTAAACCTATCTCAGTAGAATCATCAATGAAACTACAAAATATTTATCGTTGGCAATGTTTTACACCAGTAGTCATCAGCTATTGTGTTTGGTTGTATTATCGTTTTAGTCAAGTTTCAGCAAAAACCTTTAGAGTTCTAGTTTCATGTCAGCTGAAAATTTGGGAGGAAATCACTCAAATTGCGACCTCAGCATGATAAAGCTCAAACATGGTTTAGCTTACTTTAACATGTACTCATTAACTTGACAGTACTTTTTGAACACTACTAAGCTATTTCTTTTTACTAGAAAGAGCAAGGCCAAACCCAAAAAAACTAGCTACTCCATTCGCACTAAGAACCAACCCAATTAGTATTAATATTCCCTTAACAAAAAAATCACTATCAGAATAAATTATATATTTATTTGGATTTTCGAAGCTATAGATTATTGATACTGTTGAATTATCTTCAGAGTAAAGTGTGCGACTTGTCCTACAACCTGATAAATTATGATGATACAAGCGATCGTTTTTATCTTTGTATTGGATGTTATAAGAATAATATCGTTGATTGCCTAGGCAGAAAATGTTAAGAATTTTATTGGGTTTGAAATTAGAAAGTGTTGCAGTGGTATGCTCGCCATCCTTTTCTAACATTGTCTTTAAAGTATAAGTAGAGCTTATACTGTAAATATTCCATAATATAAAAATTAATCCAGCAAAGATTTGTAAAATGCCACGTAGATTTGGATTTGAATCAAAAAAATCTTTCATTTTTTCTCTTTTGAATATGGATAAAATAGTATTATTTAAAGACATCATACCCACTCATGGATTCCTTCAAATAATACTATAAATGATTATACCTTTAATTTTTTCAGTTCGGAATGGTACTGTCAAGTTAATGACTTGAAGTTTATTATTCAGTTATGAAACCTCAAAACATTTACCGTTGCCATCGTTCGTTATCCACCAGTGATCATCAGCCATTGTGTGTGGTTGTATTATCGCTTCAGTCTAAGTTTTAGAGACATCGAGTTGATGATGGCTGAAAAAGGTATTGTGATCACTTATGAAAGTATTCGCCTTTGGTGTTTGAAATTTGGTCAGATATTTTCTAAGAAACTAAAAGCAAGGCTTGCTGACTATGGTGATAAATGGTTTCTAGATGAAGTGTTCTGCAAAATAAACGGACAGACAGTTTATCTTTGGCGAGCAGTTGATCAAGATGGACAAACCATAGATATTCTTGTTCAGAAAAAACGAGACAGTCATGCAGCTAAGCGATTTCTGAAAAAACTTAGAAAGCAGGGTGGTCAACCACGGTTGCTTGTGACAGACAAACTAAAAAGCTATATCAAACCTTGCTCTCAGCTATTTCCTTCAGTCATCTATACTAGAAATAAAGGAGAAAATAACCGAGCCGAAAACTCACATCAGGTCACACGATTAAGGGAGAGGAAAATGAGGAAATTTAAGTCGATAAAACAGGCTCAGAAGTTTCTAACAAACTTTGCCAAATTGCACCTGAAATATGAGAAAATACGAGCTTAGTTTGGCTTATTTTTAGTTTGCCACATTAACTTGACAGTACCCTTTTAGTTTATCATAGATATTACCTCGTAATGATAACAATTTTGTTATACTAACTTAACTAAGTTATCAAAATTAACCAGTTTAGATGAGATGAAATGGATAAATTTGATAGTGAATTTATTTTGCTATTTAAAACTATCTTAACTATATTCATTTCACTATTTTATTTTTAAAGGTTTAATGAAATGCAAAAAAAAATTAATTCCTTTTTTATTGGTATTGTCAGTTTGTTATTTTCAGTACCCAGTATAGCAAGATTTATGACAAATGAACCCATCATCTGTCAAAATAATATTGAAAAATTACAACAAAATGCGTCAACAGCTTACTTAGTAGAATTATCAAATGTTAAGTATGGAAATAAATCAAATTGCCCTTTAAATATTATAGGTGATAACGGTCTGTCAAACTCAATATTTTGAAAGTTTATCGTGACTCAACAGGTGAATTTGATGCTTTAAAAGGTAAACAACAAGAAGCTTTGTTTTCTAGAGTTTGTGACTCCTTTTATAATGAACAAAATGGCAAATGCTGGGCTTTACAAAATTTTTTTGAAGATGGGCAACAGTGGGTTCTATTTGACACATCTATAACCGAAGGTAGAATAGAGTTTACTTTACGCGATTGCCAAACAGCATCATTTCTAGTAGAAAGTGATGAGCAATTGAAAGCTTGGGAAAAGCAGTTTATTTCAATGCCTACGATTAAATAGGTAGGTATTGTCAAATTCCACCCGTCACCATCAGCCATTGATTATATTATAGACATTCTTGATAATATAGGCATAGTGTTTTATAATTTATTTTTTTATTTAAAAACAAATAACTGTCTTTATTTTGCATTGTATTTTTTATTCGCATAATAGTTATTATGTTAAATTTTTAATATACGGATGTTTAATTCCTCCAGTTAAACATCATCTTTTTTCCTATCTTGTTCTCTGTCTTTTTGGCAGAAAAAATACAACTATTATTGCAATAAAAGATGGTAAAACCCAAGCCATCCCTTCAGCAACTAGAGGCATATTAATTATTTGCCAGTCCAATAATGATTTAAAAATGATAATACTTTCTAAACCTGCACCTCTAATACCATCTACTAGGCTACATAACAACGCAACAAACATAACCAATCTAAATCCCCATTTGGGGTTTGGTAACCACTGGCGAATAAATGTTAAAATAACCAACACAATTGCTAAAGGATATAGAGCCAGTAATATTGGAATAGAAAGAGAAATAAGTCTATTTAAACCAACATTGGCAACAATTGCACAAATGATGCTTAAAACCACAACCCAGTGACGGTAACGTAAAGGTGTTAAGGTTGAGAAATAATCAGAACACGCACTGACTAATCCCACTGCTGTCGTTAAACATGCTAATAATACAACGCAAGATAAAATCCATTGCCCTGATACACCAAAAAGCGCATAGACATAAGCAGTTAAAACAACTACTCCATTTTCTGCTTGAGGAACTAATGTTGATGAAGTTGCACCCAGCCAAAATAAAGAAATATAAACAAAAGCCAGCCCAGTTGCAGCAATAATACCTGCTATCGTCAAATATTTAAAACAAGCTTTTGGCTCTGTAATACCTTTCCCTTTTAGAATATCAACCAATAAGATACCAAACATAAGTGCAGCAAAAGTATCCATTGTGTTGTAGCCAGCTAAAAAACCATTTGAAAAAGCCATATCCTGATAACGATCAATTGGTGCTGTAACATTACCCTGTGGTGCAACAACAACGCCTATGGCTAAACCGACTAAAAGCAAAAATAATATGGGAGTTAAAATTTTACCAATATTATCAATAAGTTTTCCTCTGCTCCAAGAAAAAGCTAAAGTAACTAGGAAAAATAAGCTTGTGACAATTGCTTGGTTCATGTCCAACTGTGCACCAAAAACTGTAAAATAATTTTCTGAAGTCGACCATAATGGTTTTACGGCCATTTCATAAGCGACTAAACCTGTACGTGGAGCGGCAAAGGCAGGACCAATAATAATAAACAGTAAAACAGATGCAAAAGTGCCTGTTCCTTTAGGTAAATCTGTTGTCATAGATGGCAAACCACCACCAGCTCTTGCAACAGCAATAATAGATATTAATGGTAAACCAACAGCTGTAATCAAAAAACCAATCATGGTAAATAGAACATTGCTACCTGCATGTTGTCCTTCTAATGGAGGAAAGATAATATTTCCAGCCCCTAAAAAAAAGGCAAAGGTCATAAAACCTAAGCCTATGGTATCAATTTTTGTTAAACGTTGTGCCATAAGTAATGATTGTTCTTTAATGATAAAAGTATGTAATTATATAAATAAACTAGGTGTTTTTTTCGATAAACTCGATTTTATAGCCATCTGGGTCTTCAATAAAAGCAATCACTGTTGTACCATGCATCATTGGTCCAGCTTCACGGATCACTTTTCCCCCTTTTTGTCTGGCCATATCACAGGCTTTGGTTGCATTATCCACTTCTATGGCAATATGTCCATAACCATTTCCTAAATCATATTCAGAAGTATCCCAATTATGGGTAAGTTCCAATACAGTATGATCTATTTCATCACCGTATCCTACAAAAGCTAAGGTGAATTTTCCGCTTGGATATTCTTCTTTACGCAGCAATCGCATTCCTAAAACTTCTTGATAAAAATCTAAAGATCGATCCAAATTTCCAACACGAATCATTGTATGTAACATACGCATTTTTTATTTCCTTTTTAATGAGATTCTGGAATCAATAATAATGATCCCATTGTTTTTCTAGACTCCAGCATATTGTGTGCGTCTTTTACTTTTGACAGAGGATAAATTTGAGATTCTCGCACATCTACATTAATAGAACCATTAAGTATCAATTCAAATAAAGTTGTCGCCGCTTTTTGTAAATCAGCTTTATTATTCAAATAACCAAATAAAGACGGACGGGTCACAAATAAAGAGCCTTTTTGATTTAAAATACCTAAATCAACACCAGTTACTGCACCAGAGGCATTACCAAAACTCACCATTAAGCCGCGTGGTTTTAAGCAATCTAAGGAAGACAGCCATGTTGCTTGACCAACTGAATCATAAACCACATTCACTTTTTCACCCTCTGTGATTTCGCTAACGCGTTTGGCAATATCTTCTGTTTGGTAATTTATCATTTGCCAAGCTCCTTTTTGAAGAGCTAGATCTACTTTTTCTTGTGAACCAGCTGTACCAATTAACTTGACACCCAACGCTCTAGCCCATTGACAAGCGATTTGCCCCACACCACCAGCTGCTGCATGAAATAAAATGACTTCATCTTTTTTTACAGGATAGGTTAAATAAAACAAATAATAAACAGTCAAACCTTTTAAAAAAGAAGCTGCAGCCTGTTCAAAAGAAATAGAATCTGGAATTTTGATGACTTTTTCGGCATTGACATTATGGTAATCGCTATATGCTCCTAAAGTTGCTTGTGCATAAACAACCCGATCCCCTACTTTTAAATCTGCAACATTTTGCCCTACTTGAGTAACAATGCCAGACGCTTCTGTGCCCAAACCTGATGGAAACGATGGCACAGGGTACAAACCACTTCTGATATAAGTATCAATGAAATTGACCCCTACGGCTTTATTTTGTACTTGCACTTCATTTTGCATAGGTGGCTTTATTTCAAGTGGAACATATTGTAAAACACTAGAAGAGCCATATTCGTTAAACTCAATATGTTTTGTCATAATGGTTTTTCCTTTGTGATTATATTATAGATGAATCTCTATATTATCTATTAACCTAGGTTTGCCTAATCGAGCAGCCCCCAATACAACTAAATCCTTATCGCCCATATGAGCAATATTTAGGGTGTTTGCATTGCGTATTTCAATATAATCAACATCCCATCCTGCTTGGGTTAAAGTGTTTTTGGCTGTTTCTTCTAACAAGGCATAATTTTGCTCACCAGCTTTAATGGCGACTTCTATTTTGCTTAATTGCTTGAATAATTCAGCAGCATGATCTCTTTCATTCACAGTTAAATAACCATTACGGCTTGATAGAGCCAAACCATCTGGTGCTCTACCTGTATCTACTCCTATAATTTTTATTGGAATATTTAAATCTGCCACCATGGTTTTAATAATATGTAGCTGTTGATAATCTTTTTTGCCAAAGCAAGCAATATCTGGTTGAACAAGATTAAATAATTTTGTTACTACAGTTGCAACACCTCTAAAATGACCTGGTCTAAAAGCACCGCAAAGCTCGTTTTGAATATTAGGTGGCTCTATTTGAAAATCTTGTTTTATATTTGGGTAGAGTTCTTTTTCGTTTGGCGCAAAAACAGCACTGACACCTTCTTCTGCTAGTTTTTTTAGGTCGTCTTCTAATGTGCGAGGATAAGCACCGAAATCCTCTCCTTGGCCAAACTGAAGACGATTCACAAATATACTGACTATCACACTATCTGCTTGCTTTTTTGCTTCTTTAACCAAACGTAAATGACCCTCATGTAAATTACCCATCGTTGGCACAAACGCTACGGTTGTTTGTTTTTTTCGCCATGCACGTAAATCATGAATAGTATGAATAAGTTGCATATTATTTTCCTTCAATGATTTCAAAATGAGTGTGCTAATGTTGGAAATGTGCGTTCTTTTACTTCTTTAACGTAAGCACAAATAGCTTCTTGGATACTGGAATTTCCTTGCATAAAATTTTTCACAAATTTTGGTGTTTTACCTGTATATATTCCTAAAATATCGTGCACAACAAGTACTTGTCCATCACAATCAATACCCGCGCCAATACCGATTGTTGGACATGATAGCTCTGTTGTTACTCTGGCTGCTAATTCAGCAGGAACACACTCCATTAAAACCATACCCGCTCCAGCTTCTTCATGCGCTTTTGCGTCTTTGAGTAAATTCTTTGCTTCTAAATCATTTTTAGCTTGGACTTTATAGCCACCAAAAGCATTAACAGATTGGGGGGTTAAACCCAAATGGGCACAAACTGGAATACCTCTTTGCTGTAAAAATGCTGTTGTTTCAACCATATGAGTACCACCTTCTAACTTTACCATATGAGCGCCCGCCGCCATTAACTCACTTGCAGAAACAAAAGCTTGTTCTTTACTTTGTTGATAGCTACCAAAAGGAAGGTCTGCTAAAACCAACGCATTTTTCACCCCTCTGGCAACTGCTTGAGTGTGGTAACACATCTGCTCTAAAGTTACGGGTAAAGTCGTTGAATGCCCCTGCACCGTCATCCCTAAAGAATCACCTATTAGCAAAATATCTACTCCTGCTTCATCCATTAATTGAGCAAAACTATATTCGTAACAGGTTAACATGGTGATTTTATTTTGTTGTTCTTTCATCGCCTGTAAAGTAGAAAGGGTAATCATTTTTTCTCCTTTTTAAGCATTGGTATTCAAATTAAGATAAAGTTTACTGCCTTGCATATTCGCAATAGCATCAATTAAAAGACCAAAATGATCTTCATTTCCAACAAAATCAAGTTCATCTGTGTTGGCGATAATCATTGGCGCATGCTGGTATAAATAGAAAAAATGACGATAACTATCGTGAATTTGTTCTATATACCCTTGCGGAAAAAGTTCTTGGTAATTTTTTTCTCTTTTGGATAGACGTTTTTTTAATACATCATCTGATGCCTGTAAATAAATGAGCAAATCTGGTGTAGGATAAGTTGGTTGTACTTTTTGTTTAATTTGCCAATATAATTTTTCTTCTTTTTCTCCTAACACGATGGGGACAAAAATTTTATCTTTTTCTAATAAAAAGTCGCTGACAACACGTTGATTGTTTGCATCAGCTTCTAAAATAGCCCTGCCTGCCTCTTCTCTTTGCATTAGAAAGGACAGTTGTGCAGCTAATGCATGATTAGTCGCGTTTGCATAAAAATCAAGTAAAAATGGGTTTTCTTCAGGTTTTTCCTTGATTAATAAAGCAGAAAAGTAATTGGTTAATTTCTCACTTAACGCAGACTTACCACTTGCAATTGACCCTTCTACAACAATATAACGAAGTTTAGGTACAGCCATGTTTATCCTTCTTTCTGTTTATAAGGCATTAAAAGTACAGTTTTCTAATTTTTGAATACCTGCAGTATCTAATGTTTTAATCAACTCAGAAACCACACCTGCACCAGGTAATTGATAATCTGGGGCAATTTCATTTAATGGACACAAAACAAAACTTCGTTCATGCGCTCGGGGATGAGGTAAAACTAAAGTGTCCGTAGAAATAGTTTGATGATTATAATCAATTAAATCTAAATCTAACACTCTAGGCGCATTTGTAAAAGTACGTACTCGTCCAAATGTATGTTCAATTTTATGTAGTGTATCCAATAAGTCTTGAGCAGAAAGTTGTGTATTTATAAGCACAACTGCATTGATAAAATCGGGCTGGTCAAGATAACCAACAGGTTTGGTTAAATATAAAGAAGAAACGCGCACAATTTTAATATTCTGCTCGCAAGATAAGGCAGTTATTGCTGCTTGAATTTGTTGCTCTGGATTTTGTAAATTGCTTCCTAATGCAACAATAGCTTGTACAGTCATATTAATGTTCCTGATGATTTTTCTTCGCATTATTTTTTCGTTTAGGACGTCTTTTTTTAAATTGGCTTTGTCCTGAAAGTTGTTTTATTTGAGCAATCATTTCTTGTTTTTCAGAATCAGACACTACTTGAAAATCTGTCCACCACTGTGCAAGCTCTTGAGGCAACTCATTCGCCTCAACTCGAGTTAACATAAAATCATAGGCAGCTCGAAATCGTTGTTGTGATAATAATCGATATGGTCGAGTGCCGAATCTTGCTTCAAATTGTGGTTGAAGAAGCCAAATTTCTCTCATTGTGCTGCTGAAACGTTTAGGAATAGAAAAATTTTTATCTAAACCATTTTGGATATCATTCATCGCAAGAATTAGCGCAGGAACACTGCGTTGACCTTCTGAAATATGTCGTTCCCAATTTTGAGAAACTAATGGCCATAATAAAGATGCCAACAAATAGCCTATAGATACGGGTTTGCCTGCTTGTAAGCGCTCATCTGTATGACGTAATGTTAAAGCGACAAATGGATGTGTATCTTGTTTGGTTAAAGCTGTCGTTAATAATGGAAAGGTATCGGATGTTATGCCAAAGCCTTGCAATACTTCTAAGCATTTGCGGGCTTCACCAGACAGTAACAATTTTATTAACTCGTCAAATAATCGTGCAGGAGGCTCTTTTTTTAATAGATAAGCAGATTTGATGATTGGCTGAGCTGTTTTTTTGTCTAAGGTAAATCCTAATTTTGATGATAAGCGGATGGCTCTTAGAATTCTGACAGGGTCTTCTTGATAACGTTCTGTTGCATCACCAATCATGACCAACTTCTTCGCTTTTATATCATCAACCCCATGATGGTAATCAATAATTGTTTGATTCCTTGGATTATAATATAAAGCATTGCATGTAAAGTCCCTACGTTCAGCATCTTCTTGCTGTGTACCGTAGCTATTGTCTTTCATAATGCGACCATGTTCGTTCTGCGTGTCTATCTGCCCCCCTCTAAAAGTAGTGACTTCTATGGTTTCTGGGCCTATCATGACATGAACTATTTTAAAACGCCTACCGATAATACGGCTACGTCGAAATAGTTGACGCACTTGTTCTGGACTTGCATTCGTTGCAATATCGAAATCTTTTGGTTCTCTATTTAAGAGTAAATCACGTACAGCACCACCAACAACAAAAGCGTCAAAGTTTTTCTCCTGAAGTCTTTTAATGACTTTCTCAGCAGCAAAACTTAATTGATCTTTTGAAATATGATGTTCTGCAAATTTAAGTATTTGTGCTGTCGCCTCTTTATGTTGAGAGGATCTTTTACCCCCAAATACTTTTTGCACCCATTTTTTTAACATACATGTACTGGTTTAAATTTAACGGCTAAGTATAACCGATTTTTGTATTGACTCAAACTTTGGTTGATTATCTTTACTATTAGCCCTGTTAATAAAAACACCTGTATTTTTATTCTAGCTTTTTAATTTAATTTCAAAACATTGATGAATTTTTTTATTTCGAAAATCTTCTGGAATAGAAGATTGTGTAATATTATTAACATAGTAATGTTCTTTAATCTGCTGATCTAATTCAAAAGTACGTAAATTATTGGAGAAAAATAAAACACCATCTTGAGATAATAGTTTCATGGCACAATCAATTAAATGTGCATGATCACGCTGAACATCCAAAATATCAACCATTTTTTTACTATTAGAAAAACTAGGTGGATCCATTACAATCAAATCAAACTGTTTTTTGTCTTTTATTGCTTCATTTAAGTAAGCAAAAACATCATCCCTAATGATTTTATGCTGTTCTAGATTGATATTGTTTAATTCAAAGTTCTTTTTTGCCCAGGCAAGGTATGTATTGGATAAATCGACTGTTTCACTAAAAACGGCTCCTGCAGTTGCTGCATAAACAGTAAAGCTGCCTGTATAAGAGAACAGATTTAAGAATCTTTTTCCTGATGCGAGATCACCTACCCTTTTACGGGTATTCCTGTGATCTAAAAATAAACCCGTATCAAGATATTTATCTAAATTAACCCAAAATTGTCGATGGTTTTCTTCAACAATAAAGTCTTTGCCATCTTGACCTGTTTTCTCATATTGTTTTAAGCCTTTTTGTTTGGTGCGGCTTTTAAAGTGAATATTTTCTTTAGGAAACCCTGTGATAAATATAATGACATCTATTACATCTGATATCCACTGCTGATACTCATCAGCATGTATTAACCAGCCAGTATCATATTCTTGTAAATGAATATGGTCTTTGTAAATATCAATAATAAATGGGTATTGTGGTACATCTTTATCATAAGCACGCCATGCTTGCAATTGTTGACGCTTAGCCCATTTTATAAGGTGTTTTAAATTTTTACCTAATCGGTTTGCAAATGCTGTTATGTCTGACATAAGAATATAATTTTCTACTTTTAATTAGATTAGTCATGAAGTTTAAGACTGCCAATTTTTACATGTATCCACCCAACCATGGCTTTGAGCAAAAGTGTATAACTGATCACACGTTAACTCTATTGCTGAATTGCTGCTGCCACATGCAGGAAAAACGGTTTGAAAACGCTTTAAGGACTCATCTAAATATACTTTAATTTGTGCGTTTTTCAACGCAAAAGGGCAAACGCCCCCGGCTTCATGTCCAATTGATTCTGAAACTTGCTCTACAGACAACATTTTGGCTTTAATACCAAAAATATTTTTGAATTTAGTATTATCTACTTTAGCATCGCCCGCTGCCACAATCAAAATAGCATCATTGTTATAAGAAAAAGCTAAAGTTTTTGCAATGCGCGCGGGTTCTACCCCCAAAGCAACAGCTGCCATTTGCACTGTTGCACTGGCACCCTCTTCCATTATGATAATATCCTGTTCTTTTTTATATTGAGCGAAGTATGCTTTGACATCTGCAAGAGCCATTTACGAGTCCTTTATTAATCAATTTTCTGATAACGAACACTTAAAATTTCTATTTCTTCAGTTTTACCCTCAATTTTTAAATAAACCGTATCACCCTCATATGCTTTTATCAAAACCCGAGCCAAAGGAGAAACCCAACTGATTTTTCCTTGTTTGGTATCAATTTCATCTACGCCAACAATTTTGATTGTTTGCTCCTCTCCCCAACCTCTTAAAATGGTAACGGTTGCACTGAAAAATATTTGATCTGTTGCCTCTCTTTGTTCAGGATCAACCACTTCTGCAATTTCTAGCCGTTTTGTTAAAAAACGAATACGTCTATCAATTTCACGTAACCTTCTTTTACCATACAGGTAGTCACCATTTTCACTTCTATCGCCATTACCCGCAGCCCAATTAACAACCTGCACAATTTCAGGACGTTCTTTATGAACCAAATCGTACAGCTCGGTTTTTAATTTTTGCCACCCATTGGGGGTGATATAGTTTTTAGTTGATTTAGGTAACTGTAGATGAATGGGTAAATCATCATCACTATCATCCTGCTCTTTAGTAAACGCTTTACTCACTTACCTTATCCTTACATACTATTAAATTTCTAAACGTTTTGTTTCCCATTTTCTCGATTTCCAACGCCATGAGTTAACCAAGCCACGTATCCATTCGTCGCATAAAAAACCGATCCAAATACCAACCAAGCCCATTTCCATAATGATACCTAAAAAATAGCCTATTGGTAATGAAACACACCACATAAAAATAAGCCCTGTTTTCAACGGAAAAACAGCATCACCAGAAGCCCGTAAAGCATTGACCATGACAATATTAAATGTTCTGCCAGGCTCTAAAAATACAGATAATAAAAATAAGGGTAAAAGTGTTTTAATAACACTTTGATCTCCAGAAACTAATTGTAAAATAGGATTCCTGAGTAAAAAAAACACAATAACCATTGCGGCAGTAAAAACGACACCCAAACCTAAGCTTTTAAAGGTTTGCTTATAAGCATCATTAAATCGTTTTGCGCCAACCAAATGCCCTACTAGAACCTCGTTGGCAATACTTATGGCAATTCCAAAAGACATGACAAATAAGGAGAGCTGGAAATATAATGTTTGGGACGCTAATGGAATTTCCCCCATTAAACCAACAAAAGAAAATGCCACCATATAATGCACAAACCAAACAACATTTTCACCTGCTGCAGGTAAACCTATTTTTAGAATTTTGATCAGTAAATCTTTAGACCAATACAAAAATTCTAACCATTGAAGGTTGATTTTCAAACCTGAAATCAACACGTAAACCAAGAGGATAACCCCAACAACTCTTCCAATGACAGTAGACCACGCCACACCAACTAACCCTAATTGTGGAAAACCAAAAAAACCATATAAAACAATTGTATTACCAACGACTGTAACAAGGTTTACAATTAAAGTAACCATCATGGCTGACTTTGTTTTGCCATAAACCCTTAAACAAGCAGCCAAAATAATAGATACAGATTCTGGAATTAAGCAGATTCCTAAGATATGCAAGTAATTAAAGCCATCTTTCATCAAGTATTCTGGTAAGTTCATCCATTGTAATGCTTTATATCCAAAGAAAAAGATGAATATGGCACAAACAAGACCCAATAAAAAATTAAGTGCAATAGAAATATGAATGGTTTTTTTTGCTAAAGTAGCGTTACCTGCACCTAAATATTGAGCAATCACCACGCTACAACCAACACTGATAAAGCTAAAAATAGTAATGCATAAATCAAAAACTTGATTACCCAATCCCATCGCTGCTAAATAGGCAGTGGACACATGACTTACCATATAGGTGTTAATCAGTAATGTAGAAAAATGTAATAGTAAGTCAATAAAAATTGGCCAACTAAGTGAAAAAAGTGACCGATTCGTCACATTGATAGAAGACATAAAAAAACCTACAAACTCTTTCGTAAAAAATATTTTCAGGCAACCCTCTTACAGAGTTGCCTGAAAATAAAAACTCATTCACTGAACGATTATTTCTGTCGTTTTTGTCTTTCTCCTGGCAACCCCATCTCAGCCCATTTCATTATATTGGCAACTTCTACTTCATTTAGTTCATAAAATTGCCCACGTTTTAAACGAGGAGGCAATGCTACAGGGCCAAATCGGGTTCTCATCAAACGGCTTACAGTTAAATCTAAACTTTCAAAAATTCTTCTGACTTCACGATTACGGCCTTCTTTAATGATGACTTGATACCACTTATTAGCGCCTTCGCCACCTTGTTCTTGAATACGTTCGAATTTAGCTAAACCATCCTCTAACTGAACACCTTCAGTAAGCTGTTTCATTTGTTCTGTAGTCACGCCGCCTAAAATACGCACTGCATATTCTCGCTCAACTTCAAAACTAGGATGCGCAAAACGGTTCACTAATTCGCCACTGGTTGTTAAAATCAATAATCCACTGGTATTGACATCTAAACGTCCGATTGCAACCCAGCGGCTGCTTTTTATTTGAGCTAATCGATCAAATACAGTTACCCTACCTTGAGGGTCATCTCGGCTGACAATTTCGCCTTCTTGTTTGTTGTATAAAATAATACGAGGCAACCGATCTGGCCATTTAAGTTTAATCACATTGCCTTTGGCAAGCACCCTATCTTGAGGCGATACTTTATCCCCTAAAGAAGCTACTTTTCCATTAATTGTAATAAGGCCTTGGGTAATCCAATTTTCCATTTCTCTACGAGAACCAACACCAGAAGCTGCTAAAGCTTTTTGAAGACGTACTGGCTCAATATCATCTATATGGGTTCTCTTTTCCCGTAACCAGTGAGCACGATCCTGTGTTTTTTGATTAGGGTTACGAACAATTAATTTTTTTGCTTTTGCCACTTTTGAATGAGCCGTGTTTTTTTGCGGATTTTGTTCTAAGCTTCGACCATCCATACGGCTAAGACTTCTTCTATCTTGCTGAGTCCCTGTTGTTGTATTGGTGATGCTCCTTGTTTGACGTGAAACAGGTTGCCTTGCGGTTTTATTATTGGAGATTCGTTTTGACATAATTTTCCTTAATACACAAAAATATTTGTGTTATTCTTCTGCGGCATCTATAGCGGCAGGTTCTTGGTTTAACTCAGGTACAACCAATTGACCAAGCTCAGTTAAAGGAGGCAACTCTTCTAAACTGTTTAAGTTTAAATCCAGTAAAAATTGATCAGTTGTCGCCCAAAGCGATGGGCGGCCAACAACTTCTTTTTGCCCAATAACTTCTATCCAACCACGCTCATTAAGTGTTTGCATAACATTACTGGAAACAGATACCCCTCTGATCGCTTCAATATCACCTCGAGTAACGGGTTGCTGATAAGCAATAATAGCTAAGGTTTCTAATACAGCTCGAGAATATTTCGGTGGTTTTTCTGGGTTTAAGCGACTTAAGGCACTAAAAGCTTCTGCTTTTACCTGAAAACGCCAACCTTGTGTGGTATCGCATAACACTAAGGAACGATCTTGCCACCTTATATACAAACTATTTAATGCTTCATTTAATTGTTGTGTAGATAAGGGAGGCTCAAATAAAGCGCACAATGCTTTATTTGTTAATGGTTCTTGACTGGTTAAAATTGCTGCTTCAATTAGTGATGATGTTGTATCACTCATTTAGTACCAAAATTCCTTAATAGATATTATATCGTATAGTACCATTTTATTCAAAATAGGCATATACCACATTTTAAGCACTCAGATTAAGTTTACTTATTTACCCATTTCGATTATATTCATTAAACAATTTATGAACCAATTTAAGGTAATAAACGATGAAATTAATCACAAAACTCGTAATAACGACTATTTTAATCTACCCTATATCACTTTTTGCGCAAGGTGGTTTTGTTAATGATGGTTCAATTATACCCTCGTCTGAAAGTAACTATACTAAAGTAATTACTGTTTCTGAAGCAAAAAAACAAGCAGATGACACTTTTGTTTTATTAGAAGGTTATATCGTTGGTAAAGCAAAAACGATAAATGCTGAAGAATTTATGTTTAAAGATGATACCGACACCATAAAAATCGAAGTAAATCAAAAGGTTTGGCGTAACCAAACAGTCACACCAAGTACTAAAATTCGTATTTTGGGCCAAGTAGATCACAACTCTTTTGTTGGCACAACAGAGATAGAAGTCAGACAATTAGATATTATTAAAGATTAATAGTAGGAAGATGGGATACAATGTCAATAGGTTGTATCTCATTTCGAGTACTCTAATTTATTAAAATATAAATAATTCTAAAGATGACTTTTTAATATAGATTGAATTTTTATTTCTAAAAAATTAATTTGATCTCTTTCTGCATCAGATAAATAATTGATTGGTAGCCTTTTGTAAGAAACAGGTATGTTTTGTTTCTTTTGTTCTTGAACAAAAGTCAATACATCATTTATTGCTTCAGATAACAATTGTTGGCCTATTGTGCCATCTATAAAGCGCAACAAAACCAACTCTTCATAATCATGATGATTAATTGTAATGGTTAAATAAGGTTCATAAACATCTTCATAACCAGGTGACAAATCTTCAAATGACGCAGAGTAAATGGCTTCCTCTGGCTTAAAACCATTTTCAACCTTAGTGTTTTTCTGTTTTTTTCTTAAAAAATTCCACATATTCTGTCCAAATTTATCTAGCTTCAAATAATATACATGCTATCAAGAATCGTAAAAAAAGTGTACGATCAAGTTATCAGAAAAAAAGATGTAAATATTCCATGGACCATACACAACAAACCCCATCATCTTTAACATCTAAGACTGTTTTACCTGTTATTTTTGCAGCCAGTTTCGTTCATATGATGAATGATCTTATACAAACAGTTTTGCCTTCAATCTACCCTTTGTTGAAACAAAATTATCAATTAAGTTTTCATGAAGTGGGTTTAATTACTTTAGTGTATCAATTAACTGCTTCCATTTTACAACCAGCCATTGGATTTTATACTGATAAACACCCTAAACCATATCTGCTTCCTTTTGGTATGTGTTTTACATTACTGGGTATTATCTTATTGGCCTTCGCTCATCGTTTTGAGATGGTTTTAGTTGCCGCGGCTTTAACAGGTTTAGGGTCTTCTACTTTTCATCCAGAAGCCTCAAGAGTTGCCAGAATGGCGTCTGGTGGAAAATTTGGCTTTGCTCAATCATCATTTCAAGTGGGTGGCAATGCTGGCTCTGCATTTGGTCCTTTATTGGCAGCAGCAATCATTATTCCCTATACTCAAAAAAATATTTTATGGTTCTGTATTTTTGCCTTGTTAGGCATTGTTGTCTTATTTCAAATTAGTCGTTGGGTAGTCAATCATAAAGTGACTCAAGGCGCAAAAAAACGATTAATTACTCATAATTTAACCAAAAAACAGATTGTATCTGCTTTGATTATTTTATCATTGCTGGTATTTTCCAAGTATGTCTACATGGTTAGCTTAACGAATTATTACACTTTTTATTTAATCGACCGTTTCGAGCTAAGTACTCAAACAGCTCAATTATATCTATTCTTATTTCTGGCTGCTGTTGCTATTGGCACATTTGCAGGTGGCCCAATAGGAGATAGAATTGGTCGAAAATGGGTTATTTGGATTTCTATTTTAGGGGTAGCTCCTTTTACTTTACTTTTGCCTTATGCCAATTTGTTTTGGACAGCTTGTTTAAGTATTATTATTGGTTTGATATTGTCTTCTGCTTTTTCAGCGATTGTTGTTTTTGCCCAAGAACTTATTCCAGGAAAAGTGGGCATGATTTCTGGCTTAATGTTTGGTCTTATGTTTGGCATTAGTGGCATTGCTGCGGCTATCCTTGGTGAAATTGCAGACAATACAAGCATTGAATATATTTATAAACTTTGTTCATTTTTCCCATTAATTGGTATTATTGCTTTTTTCCTACCAACTGTTCACCATAAACAATAATATAAAAAAACAAAAGGTTAATTTTTGATTGTTTTTTTGAAAAAATTATAATGTTATACTGCCCAGTATTTTTATCTGGAGAAATAATTATTATGGCTGTTATTTTACAAATCACATTTAAACTTTCTCCTGCAATGCTTGGAGAAAACCTTATAGAGCCAGCTATGCCTTTAGCTCAAAGCATTACACAGGAGCCTGGTTTTATCAGCAAAATTTGGACAGAAAATCCAGAGCAAGGAGAAGCAGGTGGTATTTATTTATTTGATAATAGAAAATCTGCCCAAGAGTATTTAGATATGCATCAAAAAAGAATGGCTCAATGGGGCGCGACTGATATTGATGCAAAAATACTGGATATTAGTCAGCCTTTGAGCAAAATAACAGCTGGGCCATTAGCTACTTTATTTTGATCAAGAATATAACTGGTTAACTTGCCTCCCCTAAAATAAACGAAAATCAAAACAATGACAGAAAACCAACAGAACTCTTCAAAACTAAAACGTGGCCTTTCTAATCGTCACATTCAATTAATTGCATTAGGTGGTGCCATTGGGACTGGTTTGTTTTTGGGAGTGGCCTCAAGTGTTATTCAAGCTGGGCCTTCTGTAATATTGGGTTATGCAATAGCGGGAATTATTGCTTTTTTTATCATGCGTCAATTAGGGGAAATGGTTGTTGAAGAGCCTGTAGCTGGTTCTTTTAGTCATTTTGCTCATAAATATTGGGGCAATTTTGCAGGCTTTTCGTCTGGGTGGAATTACTGGATTCTTTATATTTTGGTCAGCATGGCTGAGTTGACGGCAATTGGAAAATATATTCAATTTTGGTTTCCAGACATACCTTTATGGGTATCCAGTGCACTGTTCTTTATTTTGATTAATGCCATCAATTTAACAAATGTAAAATTTTATGGTGAGGCGGAATTTTGGTTTGCCATCATTAAAGTCATCGCTATTATTGGCATGATTATTTTTGGTGGCTATTTATTATTTAGTGGTAATGCTGGGCCTCAAGCCACCATTAATAACCTTTGGAATGATGGTGGCTTTTTCCCACATGGCGGCACAGGTTTGATGATGGCAATGGCTGTGATTATGTTCTCGTTTGGTGGCTTGGAGTTAATTGGGATTACGGCTGCGGAAGCAGAGGATCCACAAAAAAGTATTCCTAAAGCAACCAATCAAGTTATTTACCGCATTTTGATTTTTTATATTGGTGCTTTGGTTATTTTATTCTCTCTTTACCCTTGGAGAGAGGTCACATCGGATAGCAGCCCTTTTGTGATGGTTTTTGCTTCTTTAAATGGCCTTGAATTTTCTTTATTTGGACAAGTATTTCACTTCACCAATATTGTTGCACATATTCTTAATGTGGTAGTGTTAACAGCTGCTTTATCTGTATACAACAGTTGTGTTTATTGCAACAGCAGAATGCTTTATGGTTTGGCTAAGCAAGGCAATGCACCTAGAATTTTAGGCCGTTTAAATAGCCACGGTGTTCCAGTGATTGCCACACTTATGTCTGCTTCTATTGCTGCTATCTGTGTATTGGTTGCATATGTTGCACCACATGAAGCTTTAGAATACCTTATGTCTTTGGTTGTGTCCGCTTTGATTATTAACTGGTGTATGATCAGTTTAACGCACTTAAAATTTAGAAAAATTAAAAACACAGAAAATGTGCATTTGAAATTTAAATCTATTGCTTATCCTTTTACCAACTATTTGTGTTTGTTTTTCTTGACAGGCATTTTAGTCATTATGTGGTTCAATAAAATGTATATTTCCGTTCTACTTATTCCTGTGTGGCTACTGATTTTATTTATTGGATTTAAAATGTATAAAAAACAGGCTGAATAAAAAATATAGCCTGTTTTCTTGGAATAATTTTTATTTATCGCTATTCAACAAATAATGGTTCTGCTTCTAAAGATAAACCATATTTATATAAGATTGTTTTTTGTACCATTTTAGCTAAGCTCTTTACATCCTCTACAGATGCATGGTCTTGGTTAATCAACACTAATGCTTGTTTTTGATGTACTGCTGCGCCACCGACGCTGACACCTTTTAAACCAGCCTCTTCTATCAACCAGCCTGCCGCAAATTTAATCATACCATCGGGCTGATGATAGTGAACAGCATTAGGGTACAGAGCCAAAATATCTTTTGCCTGATTAGCTGAGATTATAGGATTTTTAAAAAAACTGCCTGCGTTACCTATTCGCTCAGGATTGGGCAGTTTTTCTTGTCGAATTTGGCAGATTGCCTCTGAAACTGTTTTTGCTGAGAGAGCTGTCTCTTGGCTACCTAAGTATTGTTTCAATAGACCGTATGAAACTTTAGGTATAAAGGTCTTACTTAATTTAAAATATACGGATGTAATCACATATCGACCATTATGTTGTTTAAAAATACTGTCTCTATAGTCAAAACGACATTCCGTATTAGTGAGCAATAACCACTCTTGTGTTTCCAAATCAAAACATTCTACTTTTTCAATCACATCTTTAACTTCTACACCATATGCGCCAATATTTTGAACAGGTGAAGCACCAACCGTTCCAGGAATAAGACTAAGGTTTTCAAGCCCATTCAATCCTAAACGAATGGTAGACAAGACAAAGTTATGCCAATTTTCACCTGCCTGTGCTTCAATAATAACTGAATCTTCTTGCTGCTCAACAACTTTAACCCCTTTATTACTCATAAACACAGTTAAACCCAAAAAATCAGGAGCAAAAATAATATTACTCCCCCCTCCTAAAAATAAAATTTTATTATTTTTAAAAATCGGATGCTCAACCAGCTTAGCTAAGTCATTTTTATCGGTTAACTTATAAAAATATTGGCTTTTAACAGGTAGCCCAAATGTATTGCAATGGGTTAAATCGATATTTTCCTGAATATTCATTAGTAGTGATCCCTAACTAAAAAAGCTTTACTTCTATTGAGTAAATAACTCACCAATAATATCGCTGCGACAAACAAACTAATATTTAATGCCGTCCAAAAACCATATAATCCCATTTGAAGAACCAGCCCTAAATAACAACCTACCCCTAAACCAAATCCCCAGAATGAGATGGCATGAATAATCATGGCAACTTTTGTTAATTTATAGCCTCGTAAAGCACCAGAGGCAATTGTTTGTATGGCATCAGACAACTGAAAAAATGCCGCAAAGATTAATAAAGTCGCGCCTACTTTAATAATTTGTGGATCGTTTGTGTAAATTGAGATAATAGACTCTCTGAATAGTAGCACTAAAGAAGCCGTACAAATAGCAACCACCATCCCCATTGTGATGCCTACACCTGAAATATGCCTAGCTCTAGCATAACTTCTTGCGCCAATAGCTTGAGCAACCCTAACGCTTAAAGCTGCGCTTGTTGTTTGGGGCAACATATAAATAATAGAGGTGACATTAATAACAGCTTGTTGTGTCGCAATATACACTTCACCAAACTGAACAATCAATAAAGCAATAAAACTAAATAAACTGACTTCTAAAAAGAAAGATAAACCAATTGGTAATCCTAATTTAATAAATTCTTTCATTCTTTGCCAATTAGGCCAGCTAAAACGTTGCATCAGCCCAAATGGTTTAAAATATTGACTTTTAGACAAATAAATAAACAAAGCTAAAAAATTAACCCAAAAAGCCAAGGCTGTGCCAAAACCACACCCTGCACCGCCTAACTTAGGCAACCCAAATAAACCATGCATCAATATATAATTAAAAGGGACATTCAATGACAAAGCAAGCAAGCTGACAATCATAATAGGGGTTGATTTATTCAGGCTTGAGGCATAAGCATGTAAGGCTCTATGTAACATTGCAGCAGGCATGGCTAAGGAGGTGCCTATTACAAATAAAATTGTGGTGTCTCGAGTATACTCACTCATAGATAAATGAGTATGTAAAGGAATGGTTAACAAAAGCAATGAAATCATACCAACGATCCCCAAGCCAAAACAAAACCATAAACCTTGTCTAACTGTTTCCCCTAATTCAAGTTTTGCGCCACTACCAAATTGTTGTGACAAAATTGGATTCAATGAGGTAGCAATACCTAAAAATGTGACATAAACCGTAATAAAAATATTTGAACCCACACCAACTGCAGCCAAATCAGCTTGTCCCAAATGACCTGCCATCACAGTGTCAACAAATCCTGTACCCACTTGAGCTATTTGGGCAATAAACATGGGCAAAGCCAACGTAATAATACCAAAAGCTTCGTTTTTGTAATTTTGCCAACCAAATTGTGTAATATTAAAAAAGGACATTTTTCTACTAGCTATAAAAAATAAAAAACCAAGCCTTAATATAGGCTTGATTAGATCATCATTGTTTACTACTTATTTCAAATAAGCAGATAAATCAAAACCATAAGGATTCAACACTTGCTGAAATTGACTTTGTATGTACTCTAAAGCATTTTGTGTATTTGCTTCAAACCGAAGGACAAGAACAGGGGTTGTGTTTGAGGCACGCATTAAACCAAATCCATCTTCGTACTCTACACGCAAACCATCAATACGGATAATGTTTTGTGCTTTATCAAAATGGGCTTCTTGTTGTAACGCTTCAATAAGTCGATGATTATCGCCTTCTTTTTCCATTTCAATATTAATTTCTGGTGTGGAAATAGCATCTGGAAGTTGATTTAATACTTCACTTGGACTTTCATGAGCAGAAACAATTTCTAATAATCTTGCCCCTGCATATAAACCATCATCAAATCCTAACCAGCGTTCTCTGAAGAAAATATGTCCACTCATTTCACCAGCCAACAATGCGCCTGTCTCTTTCATCGCCATTTTGATAAAACTATGGCCTGTTCTGGATAAAACTGGTTCACCGCCATGTTTTTGAATCCATGGTGCTAAATTACGGGTAGATTTAACATCATAAATAATTTTAGCTCCTGGATTTCTTTGCAGAACATCTGCCGAAAAGAGCATTAACTGTCTATCTGGCCAAATAATATTGCCTTCTTTTGTAACCACACCAAGCCTGTCTCCATCTCCATCAAAAGCCAAACCAAGATCACAATCATACTCTTTAACCGCTTTGATTAAATCAAGTAAATTTTTAGGCTTTGATGGATCTGGATGATGATTTGGGAAATTGCCATCTACCTCGCAATATAACTCAAAAACATTACAACCTAACTCTCGATATAATTTACCTGCAAATGCCCCAGCTACACCATTTCCACAATCAACAGCAATAGACAAACGTCGTTCTAATTGTATGTTTTTGACAATATAATCAATATAACTTTGTTCAACATCGAGTTGATTAATTAAACCTTCCTCTTCTGGTTTATTAAAATCTTCTTTAATAATGCGTTGATAAAGCGCTTGTATCTCCTCGCCAGATAAACTAATACCACCAAGTAACATTTTAAAACCATTGTAGTCAGCAGGGTTATGGCTCCCTGTAACCATGACCCCAGAGCCATGACAGTGCGAATATGCAGCGAAATAAAGCATAGGAGTGGCAACCATACCCACATCTAAAACACTCACCCCACTGTCTAAAATACCAGCAATCAATTGTTTTTGCATTAAAGAACCAGAAAGGCGACCATCTCTTCCTACCGCAATTTTGCTGATTTTTCTTTCATGTGCGATTGTGCCAATTGCTCGGCCTATAAAATAGGCATCCTGATCTGTTAAGGTCTTTCCTACAATGCCTCTAATATCATAAGCTTTGAAAATTTCCTGCGCAATCATTCCATTATCCTTAACATTAATAGATTATTTTATACTGTTTGTTTTTGTGAAAACTCAATTAAATCAAGTTGTTTTTTCTTTGCTGCACCAGAGTCAAGCGCATCATGAGCCAATTGCACACCTTCTTTAAAATCAGAAGCAATATTGGCGCAATACAACGCAGCAGCAGAATTTAATACCACAATATCTCGACAAGGCCCCTTTTCTCCAGCTAAAACAGATTCAACTTTAAGATAGGATTCTGTACTACTGTTTACTTTTAGCGGTTTTAAATCTTCAATTCTTTGTAAACCAAACTCTTCTGGTGTGATTTTATATTCTGTAATAGAACCATCTTTTAATTCAGCCACTAATGTAGGTGCTGTAATGGTGATTTCATCTAAACCATCCTCACCATGCACAATCATAACATGCTCACTACCTAGTTGTTTTAATACACGTGCCTGTATTCCTACTAAATCAGGATGAAAAACCCCCATGAGTTGATTTGGCGCATGAGCAGGATTGATTAATGGGCCAAGTATATTAAAAATGGTGCGTACAGCTAGTGCTTTTCTAATGGGGGCCACATGACGCATAGCACTATGGTAATTAGGTGAAAACATAAATCCTAATCCCAATTGATCAATACAATCTGCCACTTGCTGGGCAGTTAAATTCAAATTTACCCCCATTGTTTCTAAAACATCGGCACTACCGCTGCTAGAAGAAACACCTCTTCCCCCATGTTTGGCCACTCGAGCACCAGCTGCCGCAGCAACAAACATTGATGTGGTAGAAATATTAAAAGTATGTGCTTTATCACCGCCTGTACCCACAATATCCAGTAAATGCGTCTTATTTTTTACAGGAATCGGTGTTGCAAACTCTCTTAAAACTGTGGCAGAAGCAGCTATTTCAGAGACACTTTCAACTTTTGTCCTTAAACCAATTAAAATGGCAGAAACTACCTCTGGAGCCAGTTCCCCCTTCATAATTTGTCTCATTAAATCAACCATTTCATCATAAAACAGTTCATTACCATCAATTAGTCGATTTAATGCGTCTTGTGCGGTAAATGTCATAATTAAACTTTATCTTTATTTTGAATTAAAAAATTATCAAGCATTGCCAAGCCATTATTTGTTAATAATGCTTCTGGATGGAACTGCACACCTTCAATCGCCAAAGTTTTATGTTTGAGCCCCATAATTTCGCCATCATCTGTCCAAGCAGTAATTTCTAAACACTCTGGCAATGTTGCTCTCTCGACAACAAGGCTATGATAACGCGTACAGGTAACAGGATTAGGTAATCCAGCAAACACCCCTGAATTATTATGAAAAACTTCTGATGTTTTACCATGCATTAAGGTTTGTGCTCTAATAATATGGCCACCAAAAGCTTCTCCGATACTTTGTAAACCTAAGCACACGCCAAATATAGGTAATTTGCCAGCGAAGTATTGAATGGCTTCTATTGAAATTCCCGCTTCTTTTGGTGCCCCAGGCCCTGGCGAAATCACAAGATAATCGGGCTGCATTTGTTCAATTTCAGCAAGAGAGGTTTGATCATTACGCTTGACAATAATCTGCTGTTTTAACTGCCCAAAATACTGAACAATATTATAGGTAAAACTATCATAATTATCGATAAGAAAAATCATTTTTGATCCTGAGCTTAAATTTTGTTCGATATGCGTAGTTGATCAACAATAGATAAAATTGGTGTCAAAATACTCTCGCCTAATCGTAAGGAGCGTTGCCCATTCCAACCAAAATCATCGTCTGGCCAATTATTATTGTCTTTGAAAGGCATTTCTAAAGTAAAAGCCAAACATTGAAATTGATGACCAATATAATTGGTCGCCATAGATAAATCTGCCTGCCCTTTTTCACTTTTCGGATAGCCTTCTTCATCTTGAAAGTCAGGACTACTGAATAAAAAAGCTTTCTTAAACTCTTCTTCTAAGTGTTTCATTCGCTCATTATATGAAGGTACACCTTCTGTTCCAGCAAAGAAAACAAAAGGCAATCCCTCATCGCCATGAATGTCTAAAAATAGGTCAACACCTGTTTGCTGCATTGCTTCACGGACATAATATACTTCTGGGCTTTTTTCAATAGAGGGATTTAACCACTCTCTGTTTAAATTTGCTCCAGCAGCATTCGTGCGTAGATTACCTAATACTGCACCATCAGGATTCATATGAGGCACAATATAAAAAGTTGCTTTATCTAACAAAGCCCTAGAGGTTGCATCCTGAGAGTCAAGCAATCTTGCCAATACCCCCTCAATGAACCATTGGGCCATGGTTTCTCCTGGGTGTTGGCGAGCAATGATCCATATTTTTAGGTCAGATTCAACTTGGTTACCAATACTGAGCAAAGTTATATCACGACCTTGAACTGTGTTGCCTAAGTCACGAACGGCACATAAACCGCTTTCTTGTGCTTGGCCAATCAAATTCAAATGTTGCTCATAACTATATGGCTCAAAATAAGCGTAGTACACACTATTCGATAAAGGTGTATGCTCTATAACCAATTGATTTCCATCAAATGTTGTAGGGACTCGAAACCAATTAACTCGATCATATGAAGCGAATGCCTGATAATCTTCCCACCCTAATGGATAGGCGGCCTCAGCAGCATTGATAAACTGCATTTTACAAGGCAAGTAAGCAGCACCTTGCAAACGGAAATAAAACCATTGTTTAAATTGAGCAGCATGGCTATCTGCTCTTAATTTCAACTGAATATCAGTGGGATCGTCTAAGTTAACGACTTCTATACTACCAGCGTCAAAACTGCTGCTGATTTTCATATTTATTCCTTCATGAATGGATCAAGCTTTTCAGATTAAGTCGATTATTGTACCGAGCTTAGCTAAAAAACCCAAGAAAAGCGGTGCAATTTTTTAGAGAAAAGTCAGTAAATCCAATTTTTATTCATTTTGTACCAAACATCTTAATTAAAAATGGTATTTATTTTATTATTTTTAAAATATATTCAATAAGCTTATGACAAAAACGATAGAACGAATATATGACCTAAAACAAGAAAATACAAAATAAAAGCTGGCAGAATCAAACTTTCAATAAAAGGCTTTTTAACTTGGAGGTTTTTTCATGATTACCACAGCTATTTTCCCTTCCCGTTATGTTCAAGGAGCAGGTGCACTTAATGAACTAGGTTCAGAATTGGCCAGATTAGGCAAAAAAGTTTTATTGTTACAAGATCCTTTTGTATCGGAACACTTTGATGCTCAAATCAAGCAAAGCTTAACAGGTCACTTGGATTCGTATCAAGAAACATTTAAGGGAGAATGTTGTGATGAAGAAATCTCTCGTTTATCAGCAATTTCAGGGATTGATGTTGTAGCAGGTATTGGTGGCGGAAAAACATTAGATACAGCAAAAGCAGTTGCACATGCTTTAAATGTACCTGTCGCTGTGATTCCAACGATTGCCTCTACCGATGCAGCTTGCAGTGCTCTATCTGTTATTTATACAGCCCAAGGAGAGTTTGATCGCTATCTTGTTCTGCCTCAAAACCCTAATCTTGTATTAGTAGACAGTGCTATTGTAGCTAAAGCTCCTGTACGTTTATTGATTGCAGGCATGGGGGATGCATTAGCAACATGGTTTGAAGCAGAATCTTGTCGCGTATCTGGTGCAGGCAATATGACTGGACGCCCAGGGCCAATGACGGCACATGGCTTAGCAAAATTGTGTTTTGATACTTTAATCGAATACGGTGTTTTGGCAAAAAGCGCCTGTGAAAAAGGAGTCTCAACCCCAGCTTTAGAACGTGTCATTGAAGCTAATACACTTTTATCTGGTTTGGGCTTTGAAAGTGGTGGTTTAGCAGCTGCTCATGCTATTCACAATGGTCTGACTGTATTAGAGCCAACACATGCGTTTTGGCATGGAGAAAAAGTTGCTTTTGGTACCCTAGCTTCATTGATGCTTTCAGATAAAGACGCTGATTTAATTGATTTGGTTTACTCTTTCTGTGAAGATGTTGGTTTACCAACTACCCTAGCAGATATTGGTTTAACTTCTGTTAGTGATGCAGATCTGATGAAAGTTGCTGAGGCCTCTACTGCGCAAGGTGAAACCATTCACAATGAGCCATTAAAAGTGGCGCCTGTTGATGTATTTAATGCTTTAAAAGCAGCAGATGCTTATGGGTGTTCTCGCAAAATTTGATGATTTATAGCACGCATAAAAAACTCGGGCGTTTGTCCGAGTTTTTTATTATTGAAATAACCAACATAATTAAATCATAATATACATGAATAGTTACTTAAAATCGTTTACAATAATAGATCATTTCAAAATGAACTTAAGTTTACCTTACTACAATAACTCATTTACACACCAATGAATAAAGAATTACAAAATAATCCTTGCCAAAATACCCAAGCAGCCAAAGCTTTTTTAGAAGTGTATGGCCGCTCGCCGAATTTAATTGCAGAATTAAACCCACATTTAGCTACTTTAACAAAAAAAATAGACGATTACACAAATGATGAAATTGAGGCAATCCTATTATTGGATGCTTCATGCCAAGAATTCCTTGAGCTTTATTTAGAAAAGTATCTGACAACAGCCAATCAAATTCAATTTGGTTTATCTCAAAAAGAAAAACCACTGGTTGATTTCTTTAATTCAATGGCAACCATATACAGTGCGGCGTTATGCCAAGTTGCATTACGTTCTACCGTGAAGAATTTAATTGTTACCTTGGCGGGGAAAACCCTGCATCATTTAACCCAACACCTAAAATGGTTTTTGTTTGATTCATCTACACCAGATAATCAAGTTTGGTTATGTGCAAACTCAACTTATTTGCTATCAGACAAGCTTCAGTTAACGGAAGAGCCTTTTATTTTATATGAAAATACTCAAGCAACTACTTTGCAAGACTTGTTTATTATCATCAATATGTTAAGCACACTTAAACATGGTTTATTTTCACCTAAAGAAGTTGACTTTACACATCGCATATTAAAAAAATACTCAAATAGGATACATATAGCCAATGAACCTATTGAACATGTGATTTGTTACTACGTTACTATAGATCAAAATCAACCTGCTCAAGTGTACCAAAACATACCAGTAAACCAACAACAACGCTTTTGGTCCATACAACCACTTGAAGCAACTATGAATCCTTGGCGAGTTTCTGTTTTGGTTGATATCGAACCAAAAGAGTTAAAAGAGCTGTCTATTTCCTTATCAAACACTTATTTTTTGGATAAACTTTTTACTGTATGGCAAAAATCCCATATTATTGCGTCTCGCGCGAAGCGAGAATCACGTAATGATATTGTGGAATGTGTTTCTGGATTTCAGCATATTTTAAATGATCTTCAGTCTAAAGCACCCAAAAAACAAAAAACAACATTAGATAAATCCCTTTCTTTGGCGACTCTAGATGATGATGGGCGAAAATTCAATGAAATTGATGCCATTCAAGCAAAAGAACACCCCGTTATCCCTCAGTTTACAGGTAGAATGCTTAATCTAAGTAGCAGTGGTGTGGGCATGACTTTTGAAATATCTTCTCAAGATACACTCAATATTGATACCTTGATTTCATGGCAAACAATAACCAAAAACGGCGATAAAAACAAATCTGAGTTGGCGACGATTATCCGTTTACAAAAGCATGACAATGATCACTTTATTGCGGGAATGGCTCGTTTGGCACAAAACCCCGTATTTAGCCAAATTATGCCCTTGGATTCACCGGATCTACACAATCCATGGCATAAAGGGGCAAAGGTTATCCTGTGTAAAAATTTTGATGAGCAAACACCACACTATTGTATTGTTAGTACCCAAAAACCTGTATTTGACAAATCTATCTGGGCAATACAACTGAATAACCGTATTTTTAGCTTTCAACCAAATAGGCTTATTCGACAAGGAATTGGTTGGTATTTTACCCAAATTGATATTTTAGAAGAAGTTGCAAAAAAACAAAAAATTACCCCCTATTAATTATTATTTTTCAATGGTTCAATTATGTTAGACATACAGATAATTCGAAATGATATTCAACTTGTAGCAAAAAAACTGGCAAAACGAGGGTTTTCGCTAGATATTCCTTTTCTAGAAGAAATGGAAAACAAAAGAAAAGCATTACAGGTACAAACAGAATCCTTACAAGCCAAGCGTAACCAGTCTGCAAAACAAGTGGGCATCGCAAAAAGCAAGGGCGAAAATGTTGATGCGTTATTGAGTGAAGTGGCCAGTTTAGGTGATGAGCTCAAAGATGCAGAGACACAATTTAATGAAGTGCAAAAAAAACTTAATGCTTATTTACTGACCATTCCCAATTTACCTTCAGATTCTGTCCCAGAAGGAAAAGATGAGACAGAAAATATCGAAGTTCGTAAGGTTGGTGAACCTAAAGTATTTGACTTTCCAATAAAAGACCATGTTGATATTGGTGCACCATTAGGCCTAGATTTTGATACTGGAGCATTGTTATCTGGGGCGCGTTTTACTGTTTTAAAAGGCCCTATTGCACAACTTCATCGCTCATTGGCACAGTTTATGCTTAATACGCATACAGAGCAACATGGTTACACAGAGCATTACACACCTTATATTGTGAATGATAATATCCTGTATGGCACAGGCCAACTGCCTAAATTCGCAGAAGATATGTTCAAGGTCGTTAAAGGTGGTGATGACGATGCGCAAGATCAATACTTAATTTCTACATCTGAAATTACTTTAACCAATACTGTTCGTGAGCGTATTTTAAAAGAATCTGACTTGCCCATAAAAATGACCGCACACTCCCCTTGTTTCCGTTCAGAGGCTGGAGCTTATGGTAAAGACACCAGAGGACTTATTCGTCAACACCAGTTTGATAAAGTTGAAATGGTTCAAATTGTCCACCCTGAACATTCTTATGAAGCTTTAGAAGAAATGGTCAGTCATGCAGAAAATATTTTGAAAGCGCTAGAACTGCCTTATCGCGTGATCACTCTATGTACCGGTGATATGGGGTTTGGGGCAGCAAAAACATACGATTTAGAAGTTTGGGTACCCGCACAAAACACATATAGAGAAATTTCTAGCTGTTCAAATTGTGAAGATTTCCAAGCACGTAGAATGATGAGCCGATTTAAAGATACAGAGGGTAAAAATCGCTTTGTTCATACACTAAATGGCTCTGGGTTGGCTGTTGGTCGCACTTTGGTTGCCGTGCTTGAAAATTATCAAAATGCAGATGGCTCAATCACTATTCCTACAGTGTTAAGAAACTATATGGGTGGAAAAGAAAAAATTATTCCATAAACTCATCTTAGCCAGTTTTTATATTTTCTTTAATTGATACGAGAATTTAATCATGTCAGAGCTTATTCCTTCTGAAAAAGTTGCCGTTTTAGCAGAAGCATTACCCTATATTCGTCAGTTTGCTGGTTGCACAATCGTCGTAAAATATGGTGGTAATGCCATGACGGATCAGGCTTTAAAAGAAGGATTTGCTCAAGATATTGTTTTACTAAAATTAGTTGGCATCAACCCTGTTGTTGTTCACGGTGGCGGTCCTCAAATTAATGAGGCACTAGAACGAATGGGAAAAGAAGGTACTTTTGTTCAAGGGATGAGAGTCACAGACCAAGAAACCATGCAAATTGTTGAAATGGTTTTAGGAGGTTCAGTCAATAAAGAAATTGTCTCTTTGATCAATCAGAACGGAGGTAAAGCCGTTGGTATTACAGGGAAAGATGGGCATTCTATTCATGCAAAAAAAATGATGCTCAATATCCCGAATCAAGCACCTGTTGATATCGGTCAAGTTGGAGAAATAGAAAGTATTGATCCAACTTTAATTGATCTGATGACCAGTGAAGATTTTATTCCAGTCGTCGCTCCTATTGGTGTTGGCAGTAATGGAGAGGCATTTAATATCAATGCAGATTTGGTGGCAGGAAAACTAGCAGAAACATTAAAAGCCGAAAAATTGATTTTAATGACCAATACGACAGGTGTTTTGAGCCAAACAGGAGAACTGCTGACCAACTTATCGCCTCAAGATGTTGATAATTTATTTGCAGATGGTACCATTCATGGCGGTATGCTTCCTAAAATCAGCTCAGCTTTAGATGCAGCAAAAAATGGGGTCAGAAGTGTTCATATTATTGATGGTCGAGTAAAACATGCCTTGCTATTAGAAATTTTCACGAAAACAGGCGTAGGAACCATGATTCACTCTTAAAATGTTTATTTCTCATCAAACACAATATATTTATAAAGCTATATACGCTTAACTGATTGATTTCTTGAATACCCTTTTATTTTTTCAAAAAAATAAGCGAAAGACAAACAAATGAATCCACTATTGTATATTGCCAAAGGCGAACTCTTTTATAAACAAGAAAATTCGTCACAGGCCATTTGTTGTAATGCCATAGAAAATTATAAAAAAAATTTACAAGAAATTAACCAGCGAAAAGAATGGAAAACAAAGGGTACTGGAGCAGCATTTATGGGCGTGATCAACTATGATGATCATGCAGCTTATGAAAAAGAAAGAATTTTCCCATCTGATGCCATTATTTGTGAAACAAATACAATTATCTATTCTGCACTCTTACATAATGGCACTGCTATTTATTCAAAGACTCTGACAAATACAGAAGAACAAGAAGGCCTCATCCTCAGAAAAAATGATTTTAAAGTATATGAAATGGATTTTGACGCAATTAATCAGCGTTTAGCCCTATCAGTTAGTGCGCTTGGTTATGAGCGACACCTTGCTATTTTAGAGCTTGAATCTGCTGATATACACTATGTTACAGAAGGAGATTGTCACGATTGTAACCCTTCTTTTGACCCCCATAATCCAGATATTCTTTATTATGATTCCTGTGGTTTGGCTTATGATAGAGACGGAAACCTATGTGGGTTAGGCCCAAAGGGAATTTTCAGACTCAATTTAAAAACGGGTTCTTTAGATGAGATCCTATGTGATCCTAAATATGACTTTTCTAAACCCAAAATGGATACAGCGGGAAACTTATATTTCATTAAAAAACCTTATCAATCTAAAAATGAAAGCACATTTTCCATCAAAGATATCATTTTTGCCCCTGTAAAAATAACCAAAGCGATTCTAGGTTGGCTTGATTTTTTCACTCAACGTTATGCTGGAGAATCCTTAAAAACAACAACTGGCTCTCATCCTGCAAAAATGAAACAACGTTCAGAAGAAGAACTTTTTATTGAAGGCAATCTAATCAATGTAAAGAAATCATTAGAAGAAAATCAAAAAAGTGGTGAAAAATATCCAGGAATAGCGCCTAAAAGCTGGGAGCTTATAAAAATGCCCCCAAACCAAAATTTGGTTACTTTAAAAAAAGGGGTTTTAAGTTATCAATTAAAAAAAGATGGTTCCATTTTTTATTCTAATGGAAAACACTTAATTGAGATTGAATCAGCTTCTATTGAAAAATTATTATTTGAACAAGAACTTATTACCAAGATTATTTGTTCATGAATACGCAATTTTAACTATTTCCTGAAAGCTGGGCTTTTAACTGACAATCGTGTTTTTGAGTGTTATTAGGAAGATATTTGAGCACAATCATTAAAACCTGTTAAGGCCCACTCATACATTCTTCGTAATATCGCCCACATTCAAACCACCAATATAATCTTTGATCATGGTGATAATGATAAATAAAAAAATTTATAGGACAGAAAAAAACGGTATTGTGTTTTCATAATCAATATAAAATGCTATATAAAAGGTTATTATTTCACTGGACTGTGAAAGTCTTATGAAGAATACAAAAATTGATCCGTAAAGATACATAGATTTTATCCCGTTTATTCACAAACAAATTAAATAATGTCATATAATAATTACTTAAACATCAAAAAAATCAGCTGATAAGTGTCTAAAAATGTCTTATAAAAATATTCTATTCTATCTATTCTCTTTTGCCAGCATAAACCATGTTTTGGCCACTAATCTAAAAATTGGCCTAGTCACCGAAGTTGATTTTCCTGTATATAAAGACACTAAAAATGATTTAACTGTTTTGCCTCTGCTCGACTATGATAATGGCACTGTTTATATTGATGGCTTTGATATGGGGGCTTATTTATATCAGAATGATCAACATGAATTGGCCATTAATGCCAATTATCACGATAATGGCTTTCGCCCTAAAGACAGTTCCAATGAACACATGCAAAAACTTGATAAGCGCCACGAAACCATCATGTTGGGTGTTAATTATACTCATATTGCCAATTGGGGCGTTATAGATACCAGATTTAATACAGATATACTGGGTAAAAATAAAGGGTTCTTGGCAGATGTTGGGTATTTAGCTGTATTTCAAAAAAAACATTTTACCTTTGCGCCCAAAATAGGGGTAAGCTGGCATAGTAACCATTACAATAATTACTACTATGGTGTTTCTCAACAAGAATCAAAAAAAACAGGCTTTCAAAGCTATCAATCTAGGCAAAGTATCCAACCTTATTTAGAAATGAACATGAATTACCAAATATCACCTAAAGTAGATATTTTCTTTTCAGGTCGATATGAACAACTCAGAAGCCAAATAAAAAATAGCCCTATAGTAGAAAAATCATATGCGCCTTCTATCCAACTGGGTATGAAATACCAATTTCAATAACAATGTCACAATAAGTCACATAAAGTACACAAGAAGCCAATAGCGCAAATAAGCATATTTATTTCATAATCTGGTCAACTTTGTATACCCATTAAATTGGGTAACATCCCCTAGACTGGAGCCAATAATAATGATGCATCAATCAATGAATAAAGAAACAGAACAACAATTACTTGCTGATGAAGCCAAGTATTGTTCTTTTGGGGATACCGTTCACTATGTTGAGCCGCCAAAAATATTTACAGGTTGCGATGGTAGCTATATGTTTGATATTGAAGGCACGCCCTATCTTGATCTTCAAATGTGGTATTCTGCTGTTAACTTTGGCTATAAAAACACCCGCTTAAATGATGTTGTTAGAAAACAGCTGGGTATTTTACCTCAGGCAGCAAGCCAATATTTACACCCTACCAAAATTGAATTAGCCAAAACTATTGCACAAGACATGGAAAACAAATTTGGTTTACCTGGTAGAGTTCATTTTAATGTTGGTGGCTCACAATGTATTGAAGATTCTCTTAAAATCGTCCGTAATGCATGTCAAGGAAAAAGCTTAATGTTTGCTTTTGAAGGTGGCTATCATGGACGCACATTAGGTGCTTCATCTATTACATCTAGTTATCGTTATCGTCGTCGCTATGGACACTTTGGTGAAAAAGCACATTTTATTCCTTTCCCTTACCCATTTCGTCGCCCTAAAGGGATGAGTGCAGAAGAATATGGAGAACATTGTGTCAATGAATTTGCCCGTCTATTTGAAACAGAATACAACGGCGTTTGGGATCCTAAAGTTCAAGAAGCAGAATATGCTGCCTTTTATATAGAACCCATTCAAGGTACAGGTGGCTATGTTATACCACCGCGTAACTTCTTTACTGGCATCAAAAAAGTACTGGATCAATATGGTATTTTATTGGTTGTAGACGAAATACAAATGGGTTTTTATCGTACAGGGAAATTGTGGTCTATTGAACATTTTGGTGTCACCCCTGACGTTTTGGTTTTCGCAAAAGCATTAACAAATGGGATGAATCCACTTGGTGGTGTTTGGGCTAGAGAAGAGCTCATTAATCCGACTATTTTCCCACCTGGGTCAACACATTCTACTTTTGCTTCTAATCCTATTGGCACATCCCTTGGATTAGAGGTAATGCATATGTTACAAGAAACTGACTATGAAAGTATGGTTATGGCCAAGGGAGCTCATTTCTTAGAGGGTTTACAAGACTTACAAAAACGACATAAAGAAATTGGCGATGTTGATGGTTTAGGCTTGGCGTTACGAGCGGAAATTTGTACAGAAGACGGCTTCACCCCCAATAAAGCATTACTTGATAAAATGGTGGATATTGGGCTATCTGGAGACTTGGACTGGCAAGGTAAAAAGATCGGCTTAGTACTTGATGTTGGTGGCTATTATAAAAATGTCATCACTTTAGCCCCCTCTTTGCATATTTCAACAGAAGAAATTGATCAAGCTTTGGCTCTATTAGATCAATTGCTTACCCGATCAAAAAATAGCTAGATTGATCAACTAATTAATGAAATACTTAAATCAACTCGAACCTGACTCACTTATCCAAAATTTTATGTCAAATCCGCCAAAAGGGTTTGACATAAAGGATGAATGCTCAGGTTTACCTATTTTTACCACTAAATTTGATTTATTAACAACGGTTGATGATCCGATTGCTGTAAAACTTAATCGTTTACCATTTCAGCACTTTTGGAGAAAATTTTTACAGATAAAGACCTGTTTTGTTGGGACAACTGTATCAGAGTATACTTTGTTTCCTCAAGATATTTTACCAGCAAAATTAATTAATGATATTAAAAACAGTTTGGCTCATCTTTATCCATTATTGATTATCAAAGATATTCCAAAGAGCTCTCCCTTATTGGATAGTCAAGCCAATACTTTTTCAAATGACCTCATCGAGTCACTCAAGCAAGAAAACTTTATTCTTGTATCTGGGCAAGCATTAGCATGGTTGCCAATAGATTTTCAAGATATACCTGAATATCTGGCTCGTTTATCAAGTGCTAGAAGAAAGGATATGAGGCGAAAACTTAAAAAAAGCACCGAAATAAATATTCAAATATTGAAAACAGGTGATAAGTGTTTTTATGATGAACAATTTTTGAATATTTATTACAAACTGTATCTGAATGTTTATGATCAAAGCGAAATCCATTTCGATTTGCTTTCCAAAGAATTTTTTACTGCTTTATTACAAGATCGCTTCGCTCAAGGTATTGTTTTTAATTATAAGATAAACGATCAGCTTATTGGCTATAATATTTGCTATGTTGTTGAAGAAACCTTAATGGATAAATATGTAGGCTTTGATTACCCTATGGCAAGAAACTATAATTTATATTACATCAGTTGGTTTCATAATTTAAATTATGCTTTAGAGCATGGCTTGAAACGTTATATTGCAGGATGGACTGATCCAGAGATAAAAGCTTATTTAGGCGCGCAATTTACATTAACACAACATGCTGTTTATGTCAGAAATCCTGTTTTACGTACTATGTTACGCCGTATCAGTCAATATTTTGAAAAAGATCAGAACACACTTAAATCTATTGCCAAAAATCATGAATAATTTACCAGTAATACTCGATTTTGATCAAAGCGTATTTCTTCCAGAACAAACAACCATAATAGACTTACATCAATGGCAAGATGATATTCGTTTTGGTTGTATGCTTTCTACTTTTAAGTCATTCGAAACTGAGCTAAATAAAAAAATCAACGGACAAATAAAGAGCCCTATTTTCATAGGAAGTGGTGATTACCACCATATTAGTACGCTTTTAATTAAACAGTTGGCTCAACAAATAAACACACCTTTTCAGGTGGTGGTGTTTGATAACCATCCTGACAATATGCGCTTTCCCTTTGGCATACATTGTGGTTCATGGGTTGCACATATAGCAAAACTTCCTTATATCAGTCATATTCATGTAGTAGGTATTACCTCTTCTGATATTGGTTTTACCCATTTATGGGAAAATCATTTAAAACCATTATACCAAGGCAAATTAACCTATTGGTGCTTACAAACAGACACAACTTGGATAAAAAAAGTAGGGTTAAATGCAGCATATCGTCGCTTTAACACCCCAGATGAACTGATTGCCGCATTTAATCAAGAACAAGCCCTATCTTCAGAACCAACATACTTATCTATTGATAAAGATGTATTATCAGTAGACACCGTCCAAACAAACTGGGATCAAGGCTGTTTATTAGAAAGACATTTATTTGATACCATTTCCACTTTAAAACCTCGTATTGTCGGCAGTGACATCACAGGAGAGGTTTCAATATGGCATTATAAACATTGGTGGAAACGTTTTTTAAGTCAATTAGATGCACAACAAGAACCTTCACAAGCAGAATTAAAAAAGTGGCAAATGCTACAAAACCAACTGAATCAACGATTATTATCTGCATTAACAAAATAAATTTTTGATTCATTCATTATGTTTTCAATTGTTTGGCAAATTTTTTCAAATAGATCATCTGTTAGCCATAAACTGTTTGAAATGGTAAACATTCTATTGGCTAGATCCCTGGCATTACTTACAGGAGTAGAGGGAACCAATTCTTGTAAATATAAATAGTCTGGCAAGGCATGAATAAATAAACGACTCACACCCAACGGTGTTGACCATAACTCATCTAATATATGATTTCTTATTTGCTCTACTGGCACCAAAACCATGAAAAAAGGCCAAATTCCTTGTTGGTTTTGATCCTGAATCACTTTCACCTCTTTTATTTTAGATAATCTATCAAGGCGCACCATAGCCTGTTTGTTTGTATCATTTAAATACTGGGGTAATCTTGTTAAAGCATGAAAACCTGCATTTTGTCTAAATTTGCCTACTTTATGGATAGGAATTTCATCAAAAAAATCGCCAACGGCTTCAATTAAATTTTGTTTTTTTAATGCCTTACGTCTTGGGTGCCCATAGACAAAAGACAATATTTGGGGACGATAACAAAAAGAGTAACCAATAAACTCTACCGTTCGTCGAAGCTCCCAACCCAAGTTAAAATGGCTCAATTGTGCTGAAGTTTGTTTAATATGGTGTTGCAGTGAAGTATTGTGAGATGAAATTAACCCGCCTTCAAAAATACTGAGTCCTTTACCTACGGCCAAACTAAAAAACGAGACATCTGCTATCTGCCCGACATCCGCACCAAGGGCTTGTGCAGCATCCTCAATCACAAAAGCGCCATGCTGTTGTGCGATATTTTTTGCTTTAGCGACATCAACAACACGTCCGCCTAAATGGGTTGGTACAATCGCTAAGGTATGTTCATTAACCAGATTGGCAAGATGATCAAAATCAAAATCTATGTTTTCATAAGCGAGATCACATATTTTTATTTGCAAATTGCATTTTTTTATAGCCAAAACCATTAGAGGACAGGTATAAGCAGGAATAATGACTTCTTTTCGATTAGGTTCGAGCTTTTTTAAAGCCATTAAAATAATGATAAAAGCGGCTGTACCAGAGCACTCTAGTTGAAAAAAAGGCAAGTTGAAATAAAGGCTTGCTCTATCAACTAAACTACCTTTATCAAAAGAGATAAGATCAGTCAAAAAAGGGGGTAAACCAGCAGTTGGGGGAATTTCACGTTGAAAAGCCATACATTAATTAGCCTGTTAATGGCTTACTCCTGAGGTAATATTTTTTTCAGCAATGGCTAGAAACAAGATACCAGAGACAATTAGTGTCGCACCGATTAACTTTGAAGGTGTAATTTCTTCATTAAATAACCATACTGAAGCAATCATAACGGTAATCACTTCCATATGGGCTGCCGCAAATGCTGGACCAACAGGCGCTTTTTTTAATAAAGTCATCCAAGTAAAAAACGCACCGATATAACCTAAAATAGCGGTATAGACCCAGTGATTCGTGAATACACGTTCAATCCATTGCCAAGTAAACTCTAAAGGCTGAGCATCTATTGCGGTAAATTTAAAACTTGTCTGCCCTATTGTATCAAACAATAATAGTAGCCCAAAACCAATAATATAAAAGCGTTTCACTAACCTACTCCTACTACAGCAACACCTGCTGTGACGCATAAAATGCCTACAACACGCATAGGTGTGAGTTTTTCATTAAATAGAATTCGACCAACAATCATAATGGCAATAATATTAACTGATCCCAACAATATACCTTCGGATAATGGGACTAATGTTAAAAAGGCTAACCATAACAAGAACTCTATAAGATAAGAGGCAATACCAACCCAAAGCCATGGTTGACGACATAAACCATACCAGTAAGAAAGAATGCTTTTATTCGGGGCTGTAGTGGGTTTAGTTGCAGCATATTTAAACGCAATTTGTCCTAAAGTATCAAAACTGATATTGGCAATCCATAATATAATGATTAAGTTATTCATTAATAGATTCCTGTTTAGGGAAGTGACCATTGACAATATTTTGAAAAAAAGTAACAGATTGTTGAATGACTTCTTTACGTTGCCGATCAATTGTAATTAAGTGATAGCTGTCATCTAAAGCGATAAATTGAGTTGGGCCACTCACATTTTTTTCAATTACACGTGCATTTGTCTCAATATCTGCCACATCATCGTGACTTGAATGCATAATCAAACAAGGTGCTGTAACACGATTTAATTGCTGGCGTAAATTTTTTGCTAAATACTGCATTTGAGCCAAAGCTGGATAAGGGTTTCCAGCCAATCCAGCGGAGGCACTGTCACCATCTAACATACTAGCAGAGACAGCAGCTCGAATAGAAACGTCTTTTAAACCATATGGAGGCTGCTCAATAAAAGTTTTATCTTGGAAAATACCCAAACGCTCAAACCAAGTAAGCAGAAAAAACAGATGTTTTGCATACTTGGGCATACTCCAGCCATCATAACGGAAAGTTGGTCCATATGCTGCCACACCATGAACCCATTCTGGTTTTTCTGCGGCCAATTTTAAAGATAGCAAAGCGCCCATTGAAAGCCCAGCAACAAAAAAATGATCGACTTGTTTTTGTAAAAACTCTGCCGCTTCGGTAACACTTTCATACCATTGTTGCCAATTTGTCTGACAAAGGTCTTGTTCATCACCACAATGTCCAGCTAATTGCATTGCATATACAGTAAAGCCCGCTTTATGAAGCCCTTTGGCAAGAATACGCATTTCATTAGGTGTACCTGTTAGACCATGTATCAATAACACACCACTATTATTTATGCCTGGCAAGAAAAAACTGACATCTTTAATCATAAACATCACCTGACACTCTAAAACTTATTCTAAACATTCTGCTTTTTGCTCTTCTAAAATAAAAATATCTGGCCGTAAGGTAGGCAGTAAATCAACGATATCTAAAAAATTTTGAATGGGGTGATATGAAATCATCTGCTTTTGACAATAATCAATGAGTTTGTCTTTTGCAAAGACTATATCCGCATGATGGGAAACGCAGAAATCAGAACTGCCATCCCCTACATAATAAACTTGGTTATATTTTTGCCGTACTGAAGCGAGATGTGCACATTTACAATGTCCACTTTTCTTTTTACAAAGATCATTTGCGTACGGAAAGGTTAAACACCATTTTCCATCATCATTTAAAGTTAAATGGTTAGCAAAAATAGAAAGTTCTGTTAAATGATTGTTTTGTAAAATTCGTGAGATGGCATAATCTAAACCGTCACTGACAATATGAACAGGAATTTGAAAATGTCCCATCATGTTAAGAAACGTTGCAAATACTGGGTCAAGTTGAATTTGATCCAAGCAAGTATTTACTTGCTCAATGTTTGCGTCTAATAAAGCAATCTGCCCTTCCATACACTCTTTTGAACCAATAGCACCAGATAGCCAAGCCTCTTCTAATGCTTCGCAACCAACTTGCCCAAAATTCTGTAATAAGGTATCGGTAACATCTTTAAAACTAATTGTGCCATCAAAATCACATAAAAAAATGCAGTCATTTCGCTGATGTAATTGATTAATCATTTTTATTTCATAATTTTAATTAATATATCGTTCATTATTCTATAAAATAACAATTAAAATTGTTAAATTGTGTGTTGTTTATGTAACCATTAATTTGATTGAATATTTTTTCCACTATTTCTGATAAAAGTAGTTTGATTTAAAGGCATTTTCTGTGTGCTATACTTAACAGATAGTCACCACATAGAATAAATGGTTTTTTAATGACTGATCGCATTTTAATTATTGAAGATGATGAACGCTTAGCTCAATTAATTAAGGAATATCTACTAAAACATAATTTTGATGTTTCTTATCACAACAGAGGAGATAATGCTGAGCATATGATTATTAACTCTTCCCCCGATTTACTGATTCTAGATGTGATGCTCCCAGGAAAATCAGGGTTTGATATTTGTCGAGATGTACGCCCTTATTTTTCTGGGAAAATATTAATTTTAACGGCAAGTGAAGATAATATTGATGAAATTATCGGGTTAGAACTAGGGGCAGATGATTATTTAACTAAGCCTGTTGAGCCACGCCGTTTATTGGCCAGAATTAGAGCATTATTACGTCGAAAACAAACAGATCCTCTGTTGGTCAATCAAAATAATTCAGTGGCTCAAACACCTCCTTTAATATTGGGGTCTTTACATATTGACCCGAATAAACGCTGTGTGACATTGAATGAGCAAACCTTAGACTTCACAACAGCAGAATTTGATTTACTATGGTTGTTAGCCAGCAATATGGGTAAAATTCTTTCTCGTGATGATATTTTAGAGTCTTTAAGAGGCATAAGCTTTGATGGGTTAGATCGCTCAATAGATGCTAGAATTTCTCGCCTCAGAAAAAAATTACACGACCATCCAGAACACCCTAAGTGGGTAAAAACAATCAGAGGAAAGGGGTATCTGTTCACACAAGAAGAATAGAACCTAGAGCCAATCATATGAAATTAAGATCAAAAAAATGGTCTTTGTTGCCAAGAGTCATAGGCTACCTTACGATCATTTTATTAACCCAAAGTCTTATAGCCTACGGCGCTTTACTGCTTTTTGCTTCGCTTCCACAAGAGTTTACTGGCCTAGCTGAAGACTATAAAGTTTTTCATGACACTTATCGTGGCACTGCCACTTTGATTAGCGAACAGCTCACTGGTGACCCTTCATTGGATCAACAAGTTATCAGAGCACTTCAACCTAAATTTAGCTATCCTCTTCAATTGACACCTATTGATCAAACATTACCAGAGCAAATTTTGCAGCAATTTAAAACCGATGACCTAGCTTTTGATGACAAACAAAATATTATTTATGTTTATTATGGATCTCCTAATCAAGTATTACAAATGGGGCCTGTTCTTGATAATGATATTTTAGATGCTAGCTTATCGGTCTGGTTTCCCTTTTTATTGATTTGGTCTGTTATTAGTGCGGTTGTTTTTCTGTGCCTTTTATCTTTCGCTTTTTTACCATTATGGCATGATGCGATTTCTTTGAGAAACACAGCTGAACAATTGGCTTCAGGCAATTTAAATAGTAGAGCAGCAAATGCACAAAGTTGGCTTTTCAAACCTTTATCGAATGTTTTAAACGATATGGCCATCAAAGTTGAGCAATTGGTAAAAAACAGCAAAACAATCTCTCATGCCATGGCTCATGAATTGCGCACACCAATAAGTCGTTTAAGATTTGGTTTAACCATGTTATCTGAGGCTGAAAACATTGAAGACCAACAAAGACAGTTAAACGGTATTAATATGGATATACAGGAATTAGAATCGTTAATTAATACAAGTTTAAATTTTTTTCAAATGCAACAGAAAAAAATGACCATGACAAAAACTTTGACCAATTTAAAACAGTGGAGCGAATCCCTTTATTATTCATTAAAATCATTTCAACCCTCTACTGTCACACTTTCCAGAAATATTGAAGACAATCAAGTTTATATTGATACATCAATAGTGAATATAGCAGTAAACAATTTACTTTTAAATGCATTTAAGTATGCAAATAGTAAAATAGAGCTAAATATATACCTTCAAAACGATATCCTTATTATTGAAGTTAGCGATGATGGACCAGGCATTTTAGAAGGACATTACGAAGAAGTTTTTATGCCCTTTTCTCGATTAGACAATAGCCGAACCCGTCAAACAGGTGGCTATGGTCTTGGTTTAGCTTATGTCAAACTGATTGCCGAACAACACCATGGATCTATTTATGTTGAACGTAGTCAATACGGTGGGGCAAAGTTTATTCTTCAGATATCTGTAAGTCAATAAAAACAAATGGGTCTGTAATCATCCAAACCCATTTTCTTGACTAGATTTTATTATATATCCAAATTACTCAATGATCGTTCTGCCATGCAATGGTTGCACTGGACGATTATTGTGATGATGCATCATATCTGCAAATTGTTTAATCTGTTGTGCCGATGCTGTTATTGGATGTTTTAATACCAACCAACGAACACCTTCTAAACAAGGTGGGGTTGTAAGTGAACCAGTAAAGCGATAATAACTTAAATCGGCTGGAAACAAGTTTTTCAACGTTAATATTTGCCCTAAATTAGCTTCTTTCCCCTCTTCTTTTGGCGAGCTTTGTAGCAATTTTTTTAACTCAATATTTTCTGCCCCTACTTTATACATAACAGCAATAACCGCTATTTCTCCATCCTCATTCTTATGAACAAAATGCGCCTCCATTGGGAATGAGTTTCCTTCTATCGTATTTTCACTTGGGGTATGAAAATGAAACTGTTGTAATGTGAATTTTTCGCTATCTAAAGTAAATATATCACCACCGTTATCATTAACTTGTAGCGTATGACCATTATTAATTTCTGTAACAGAAACTTGGGAAAAAGTCAGCTGTAAAGGTTTGGTATGTATTTTTTGTGTATTTGTTATATTCACCGGTGATTGATTCATACCATTCTTGCATAAATTAAACTCTGAAGAGATATCGCCCCAATGCTCTGGAGAGGATTCTCCCTCATAAGACCAAGCTGGATGTTCACTGGCTAAAACATTTGTGCTACCAATTAGCAGTAATATTAAAAACATAAAGTTTTTCATTTTATGATGTCCATAATAAAAATATTAATAATGTTTAACGTAATTAAAATAGAGTTACATTGAAAATTTTACCCCTTGCAATCCATATATGTAAATTATTATATAATAAATAATTTATTTAAAATCATTTAAAAATATAGTGAACAATAGTGAGTAAATATTATTCTAATAATGACTACAATTAGTTATCGAATAGCAGAAGAAAAAAGAAAATATTTCTAATGTAAACTCATGAAAAAAAAGAATAAGTAATGCAAGAAGACAGGATATTATCATCAGAAAAACTGGTTAATTCTAAAATAAAATCTTTCAAAATGAACCAGCTAATGACCAATTACTTCCACTGAACCTCAAGTTATTTGCACTTGTGTATAAGCACACCTCAGGTAGAAATATTAAGCTTAGATTGGTTACCGATTCCCACATCACACACCATTGACTTGGCTATTGTTCTTGATTCAGCCTTGCTTTAAAGTGTTCTACAATTGACTGTGCTTCTTCACAATATTTTACTTGTTGATCAGTGCTTAAGCCTTTTACATATTGTTGGACAAACTTGGTATTATCTCTGAGTTCTTCTCTTATCGTTACCAAATCAGTATTATTTTCAGTTCGAGCCTCTTCTATAGATTGGTTTAAATCTTTGATTACTTGATTAAAATACTGTTCACATTGTGGGGCGAGATCAGCAACTGCTAATGGGCTGAACATTAAAATGGTGATGCTCAATAAAACTCTTTTCATATAAATATATGTCCTGTTTATTTTAAGAATAAATCATTCTACAATTTTGCTTTTATTGTTTTAAACAGTTTGAACCCCTAAAATCACACTGGATGCTTTAAAAATAGCCATAGCCTGTTGGCCAATGGTTAAATTAAGATTAGAGCAACTCTCATTAGTGATAATCACGGCAATAGAAATACCATGACTCAAATCCAAAACGACTTCAGAATTAATAGCACCAACTTGTATACGAGAAACAATGCCTGACAAATTATTTCTTGCTGAAAATTGAACGTTGTCACATTGATTTACGTCAGTTATTAAAATAATTGATGATGATTTGATTAAGGCAATAACTGAAGAGCCTATTTTCAAACCCAGTTTTTCAGTACTTTCATGAGTAATCACAGCAACGATTTTTTGTGTTTCAATTTCTGAAATCGTTAATTCAACTTCATCATTAATTGCACCACGTTTAATGGCGATTATTTTCCCATAAAATTGATTTCGAGCACTTGTTTTCATATTCATTCTTTCAATAAGCAAATAATCTTCGGTAATATTTTCTGCTTGCTGTTTCAAGCTTTGTAAAAAACGATTGTGCTCTTGTTCAATCAACCTAAAATTTTTAATCAATTGTTTGCCTCTTTGGGTTAATTGTGTTCCGCCACCGCCTTTTCCCCCACTAACCCGTTCAACTAAAGGCTCAATTGATAAATTATTCATTGTTTCAATAATATCCCAAGCTGTTTTATAACTTATTTGTGCAGCTTTTGCCGCTTGAGTAATAGAGCCATACTCTGCTATTTTTTCTAACAAAATAATATGATTACTTCCCCCTAGTTTTTGTTCATTAGAGGTAACCCAAATAGAACCATGTAATTGAATATTATTCATCTTTATTCACGAAAAAAAATCGATACATTATAAATTTGATGCTATTTAAAGTATAACAAATAAAATGATGCTCTAGAGCCTACTGAGTAACTAAGTGATGACCTAATTATTTTGGCTGATTTACCACCGTAATATAATAAGCTATATTACGGTGAATATATTTAAGTAAATTTAGGGTAACAATATGAAAAACATTAAATTAATTAAAGTTATTCTAGGCTCTATGTTATTTATCTTGCTACAAACCTCATCATTTGCTGAAGAAATCACTGTTTCAGCTGCAGCAAGCTTAACCGATTCATTTAAAGAAATCGTCAAAAATTACGAAGCCAAACATCCAAATAGTAAAGTACTATTAAATTTCGGGGCATCAGGCAGTTTATTACAACAAATTGATAAAGGTGCCCCTGTCGATATCTTTGCCAGTGCAGATCAAGACACAATGAACCAAGCACAAAATAAAAAGCTGATTGCGCTCAATACCCGTGTTAATTTTGTCAAAAATAGCTTAGTTGTGATTGTACCGATGAAAAGCAATTTAACAATTAATCACTTATCAGATTTACAAAAAGGTAATATAAAAAGAATTGCATTAGGTAACCCTGCCAGTGTACCTGTGGGACGTTATTCTAAAACAGCACTAGAAAAAAATAATGCTTGGGTCGGTATTCAAGATAAAGTGATTCATACTCAAAATGTACGACAGTCTTTAGACTATGTAGCCAGAGGAGAAGTTGATGCGGGGTTTGTTTATGGAACCGATGCCAATATAATGAAAGATAAAGTAAAAGTAATTTACACTGTTGCCTTAGACACACCAATTACTTATCCTATTGCCCAAATTAGTCGAAGTAAAAATAAAAATGAAGCCAATCGCTTTATCAATTATGTACTTTCTACTGAGGGGCAAACTGTACTCAAAAAATATGGCTTTGTTAAACCAAACTAAGTTAATCATATGAGCACTTGGTATCCACTTTATTTATCCATTAAGGTTGCATTTTGGGCAACCTTAATTAACAGCATTTTAGGTGTTGGACTTGGTTTATTTTTAGCTCGATCCAAATGGCTTGGAACCAATTTAATTGACACAATATGTACCCTACCAATGGTTTTACCCCCAACTGTCTTGGGTTACTACTTATTGGTTTTATTAGGTAGCCAAGGAAGCTTAGGTAATTGGTTACAAGACACTTTTGATATCAATTTAATTTTTACCGTACAAGGTGCCATTATTGCGGCTTCTATCGTGACTTTTCCTTTAATTTTCAAACCCGCCAGAGCTGCTTTTGAGTCAATTGATCGGCAATTAGAACAAGTTGGTCGTGTGCTGACAATATCAGAAATCAGTATTTTTTTTAGGGTAACACTTCCTTTAGCGTGGCGAGGCATATTTTCGGGTATTTTATTGGGTTTTATCAGGGCATTAGGAGAATTCGGTGCAACATTAATGGTCGCTGGTAGTATTCCAGGAAAAACGCAGACTTTATCTATTGCCATTTATGAGGCCGTTCAAGCAGGGCAAGATGATCTTGCTAATAAATTAGTATTGGTTATTTCAATAAGCTGTATTTTGATTTTATTATTTATTAACTGGTTGTCTTCTGGTGTAAACGGTAATGTACAGGAGAAAAACTGATGATTTTTGATATAGCTATCAAAAAAACACTAAAATCAAAAAAAAGCTCTTTTACATTGGATGTGCAATTTTGCTCAAATAATCAGTGTATTACCCTATTTGGCCCTTCTGGTATAGGCAAAAGCTTAACAATGAAAGCCATTGCAGGTCTCTTAACACCAGACTCAGGGCATATTCACATTGAAAAAATTCCCTTTTTTGATCATAAAAAAAATATTTGCTTACCCACACAAAAAAGAAAAGTGGCTTATTTATTTCAAAACTATGCTTTATTTCCCCATTTAACCGTTGAACAAAATGTTGGTTTTAGTTTAACAAAAGGTATTTTGAACTCAGTCAAAAAAGCCAATAAGGAAAAAGTCTATTTTTGGCTAGAAAAATTTCATATTGCTCATTTGGGTAAGTTATATCCATATGCTTTATCAGGAGGACAGCAACAACGGGTTGCTCTAGCTAGAGCTGTGATTTCTCAACCTAATATTCTTCTGTTAGATGAACCCTTTTCTGCCTTAGATAAACCATTAAGAAAAGAAATGAGAGAAGAGATTAAACAATTACAACAAGAGCTCAATATCCCTATGTTGCTTATCTCTCACGATGAGGAAGATATTGTATCAATGGGTGGAGAAGCCTTTTATTTACCACAATAACTATCAGTGAATAATCTAAAGAATGACTCATATATACAAAATATATGATCAATATCATTGTTTTAAATCAGAAAATACACTCGTTTACCCCATGATACAATAAGAAAAAGGTATGATAAGCATTATTGAGCAATAAAAGGAGAAAGATATGTATCAGGATATTGTAACAACCTTCACTTTTGAAATATTGATGGAGGAAATTACAGCTAAAAAATAAGCTTTTTTCCTCCAAAAGATAAATTAATTTGGAGGTTGAAATGTCTCATCAAAATTTACGTTATTACGGATTATCATCTTGCTTTGAACAAGAGGCTTTGTTGTATCCACACTTATATTTAGCAAGAGTTACAGAACAGCACCGCACGCTATATACAGTTGTTACTGAAAAAGGTGAAAAACAAGCCTCAGTATCTGGTAAATTTATTTATCAGGCTTACGATAACACTGTTTTTCCAGTTGTAGGTGATTGGGTCATGGTCAGCCAGTTAGATAATACAGAACAACCTATTGTGATTGAGCATGTTTTACAGCGAAAAAGTGTATTCGAACGCAAAGCAGCAGGCACCCAACATGCAACTCAAGTTATTGTTGCAAACATTGACTATATTTTCATATGTATGTCATTAAACAATGATTATAATCTTCGCCGTTTGGAGCGTTATCTCTCCATTGCTTGGCAAAGTTCAGCCACACCTATCATTATACTGACGAAGTCAGACCTTTGTTCAGACATATTAAGTAAACTGGCACAAATAGAAACGATTAGTGTAGGCACAGATATTTTAATTGTTTCAATGATGGATACTGATATACATGATAAATTTTCACCTTATTTACATCAGGGAAAATCGGTTGTTTTTTTAGGCTCATCAGGTGTTGGAAAATCGTCATTAGTCAATCGCTTGCTTGGAAAAGATGTATTGCTTACCCAAGAAATAGGCAATGACGACTCTGGTCGGCACACAACAACCAAGAGACAACTATTTGTATTGCCTTCAGGTGGTATTGTGATTGATACGCCAGGAATGCGTGAGTTACAACTGGATACAGGTAACCTAACTAAAGCCTTTGAGGATGTTGAACAATTGTCTTTTTTGTGTAAATTTAGAAATTGTACCCATACAAATGAGCATGAATGTGCAGTTCAACAAGCCATTACTCATGGTAACTTATCAGAAGGACGGTTAGAAAATTACCGAAAACTGGTCAAAGAAACTCAATACGCTGGTTTAAATGCAAAACAGTTGGAACAAGCAAAAGTGAACAATATGTTTGGTAGTATAGGCGCATACAAAAAAATGCGCCGCCAGATGAAAAATAAACGTTAGCAAATGTGTTTTTTATTCACTTCTTTTAAAGGGGCATTTAGCCCCTTTTCTCTATACAATATCTAAATGCATTTTATGGGTTGGAGGGGTAAAAACCTGATCTAATTGTGCTAACTCATCCATCGTTAATTCAATTGCACTGGACTGGGCATTTTCTATAACATGTTTGGTTGTTGTCGCTTTAGGAATAGCAATAACATCACCAGAACGAATACACCAAGCAAGTAATAACTGGGCGATCGTACAATCATGTGTCTTAGCTAATGCCATTACCGTTTTATTGATCATTAATTCGCGCCTTAAACTGCCACCTTGAGCGATTGGGCAATAAGCCATAATAGGCAAATGATGTTCACGACACCAAGGCAGCAAATCGTATTCAATGCCTCTTGAGCCTAAATGATACAACACTTGATTAACTGTGCAGTTTTTACCATAAGGCTCTTGCCATAATTCTTGCATATCATCTGTATCTAAATTTGACACGCCCCAACGTTTAATCTTACCTTGTTGCACCAATTGTTCCATAACATAGGCCGTTTCTTCCAAAGGCACATTCCCTCGCCAATGCAATAAATAAAGGTCTAAATAATCTGTCTTCAACCGTTTTAGTGAAGTCTCACATGCTTTAATGGCGTTTTTTTGATCAGCATTATGGGGATACACTTTTGAAACCAAAAAAACTTGCTCACGAATCCCCTGCAAAGCCTCCCCTAATAACAATTCTGCACCACCTGATCCATACATTTCGGCTGTATCAATTAAGGTCATACCCAATTCAACCCCTAAACGTAAAGAAGCAATTTCTTGCTTAGCTAACGCTGGGTTTTCTCCCATAAACCATGTGCCCTGCCCAATGGCAGGTACAGTTGTACCATCAGGCAGCTGTACTTGATGTTTTAAATTATTAGCCCTAATTTGGTCTTTATGGATGTTTAAAGTCATTTAATTGCCCTTTTATTTAATTAAAGCTCATTTAATAAAAAATTTCAATGACTGTTTAAATCATTGGTTGCGCCTTGCACGTTGACATACAATGAATAAATAGAAGTGGACGAAGCCATAAATAAACGATTCCGACTCTGTCCGCCAAAACAAACATTGGCACATCGCTCTGGCAAGTGAATCATCCCAATGGCTTTACCTTTGTTGTTGAAAATACGGACACCATCAAGTTCTGGTGTTCCCATACCCCAACCACACCATAAGTTACCATCCACATCGCAGGCTATACCATCTGCGGTTCCTGAACCGCAATCAACATGCACACGACGATTAGCCAGTTTTGTTCCTTCCATCACATCATATGCCAAAATCAATCTATTTGGCTTGGCACGCCCTTCGACCAAATATAAGATTTTTTCATCTGGTGAAAAACATAAACCGTTAGGCCCTTTAATATTTTCTGCCACAATGGTTAACTCTTTTTTTTCTGGATCAAGACGATATACATTTTGCGGCAACTCTGGCTTGGCAAAATGTCCTTCATAAAAACCAGAAATACCAAACGGTGGATCAGAAAACCAAATAGAGCCATCTGACTTAACAATGATATCATTAGGGGAATTAAACGGTTTATCTTGATAGCGATCAGCCAACACGGTGATACGTCCATCATGTTCAGTACGGGTTACTTGGCGTGTATCATGCTCACAACTGATCAAACGACCCTGTTTATCTCGAGCATGGCCATTAGCAAAATTACTGGGCTGACGAAAAACGCTGGTTTGCCCTGTCACTTCATCCCATTTCATAATGGCATTATTAGGGATATCACTCCATAACAGAAAACGAAAATCACCAAACCAAACAGGCCCTTCAGCCCAACGTTGCCCAGAGACAATCTGCTCTATTTTTGCCGCAGCCAATTTGTACTGATCAAAACTACTGTCTAATGATTTAATTTGAGGGTCTGGGTAACGCTGAGCGGGTACCCAATCAGGTTCCCATTTTGCGATTGCCTGAGGTGCCACTGCGGCTACTGCAAGTGCACTGCTAAATTTGAGTAATCCCCTACGTGTCGTTTCCATTTAAGAGCCTCCCATTATGATAAAAAATACCAAATTTCATATAAATAGATTGTCTCTATGGCATACTCGTCACACAATGGCATTTTGCACAAAAAACAGACCTAAAAAAAAGAAAAATTTATGATAATCAACAAATTTAAAACATTGTGGTTATCTATTGTTTAACAGACAATCATTTGAATATTTCTAAAAACACCGCTCAATCTATAGAAGAACCAAACACAATCACGTATCATCAACACAGATGAATGACAAATAATCACTCATCTATATACTTGTACTGGAGAAAAAAATTTAATGGGTATGATCTTTTTAATGTTTGGCATTGTCCTTGTAGGAATAATGATTTCATCATTCCCCAAATTTGCAATAACGGTTCTGGCTCCAGGTGTATTTATTATGGTGGCACTATTTGTTTTTGATTCTCGAGAGATATTATTCGGTACAGGTGGTGACGGTTGGATTGGCCTAGGCAGATTCATTACTTGGTGTTTTGTATTCTTTGGCTGTGCAATCGGTATAGGGATTATTTCATTGGCAAGATTGAGTATCAAAGCCAGAAAAAACGGTTATAATCGCAAAAACTACCATAAATATGATAATGATGATGGCTATGATAAATAGTCATAGAGATTAACAAAATAAAAAGCGATCATTCTATGACTTTATACTAAAAAAACAAAAAAAGGGAATAAAAAACCATGCAAATAAAATGTCTTGGTTGTGAAGAGGATATCTTACAGCCCGCCTTCCTTGAAGTAAATTTACCTTGTCAAACTTGTGAAAGTTGTGGGGGAAACTGGATATTGCTAAAAGATTATCTTCAATGGAAAAATTCAATACAAGAAAAACAAACCGAACTGACCAATTTCAATATCACAGAAATTACCGACACTAAGAAAACATTGATTTGCCCAGTTACAGGTAAACTAATGTCGAAATATCGGATTTCAGCGAAAACAGATCATCGTTTGGATTTTTCGGTTTATGCTAATGCAATCTGGCTAGATAACGGTGAATGGTTGTTATTAAAACAACAAGGTTTAGCAACTGAGCTTAACCGCATTGTAACTGATGCATGGCAAAAACAGATCAGAACAATCAACTCAAAAGAGGTACTTGAACAAGAGTATCGCAAAAAAATAGGTGATGAGGATTATGAAAAAATAAAAGAGATAAGAGACTGGCTAAGCACTCACCCCCACGCAGATTTTCTTAAAGCTTTTATCATGGCAGATAAAACCAGCAAATAATATTATTGGCCACATTTGTGGGAATTTTTAACTTAACTGATTAGTCTATCTATTGATTCATTAATCACTTTGAATAGTTATTTAAATTTTCCTTAATTTTTTCAAAAATTTCTATCATTCCTTATAAATGACAAAAATTCAAATATTTAATTTTTAGTTAAGTGCTTTATAGATTCTATGAATTCGATTATTTCTTTTTAATGTTCAGGTAACAAAAACTTTGTTATAGTTATTGCACGATTGATTCAAGGGAAGTTTGTGCAAATCAAACACTGCCCCCGCAACTGTAAGTAGTGAAAGCGCCAATCAAGCCACTGATTTTTATAATTGGGAAGGCGGCAAAAGCTTGATGACCTACAAGTCAGGAGACCTATCAATCTACATCCTAACATGCTTGAGAGCGGGGACGCCTCGTGTATGAGATTACTTCTTATACTTTGAATTTTATAGAGCAATGTTTTTAAAACATAGCTTTTATTTATGCCGATCCCACTTTTCTTAGCATGTTTTTAAACTTGAGATAGATAAGTTAAGGTAAATCTTTAATTATGATTAATTATGTTGTCAAAAATAATGGCACTCGTGAGAAATTTAATCCTGAAAAATTAAACCGTTGGGCGGAGTTTGCGGCTCATTACGAAGTTGACTGGAGCACAATTGCATTAGAAGCCTATAGAAAATGCTTTGATGGCTGCTCTACTTTAGAACTACACAAAGCAATGATTGATGCTTGTGTTGAAAAAGAAGACCACAAACACTTAAAAATGGCGGGAAGGCTATTAATTGGCACGATTTATAAAGAGGCCTTTGGGGGATATCGTCATATTCCCAGTTTGTCTGAATTTTATAAAAAAATGAAAGAACAATTTTTGTGGGAAGAAATGGATTATAGCGATGATGAGTTAAATCAATTAGAGCTGATCATCAATCACGATATAGATATTAATTATAATTTCACCACTTTACATCAGATGAAGGACAAATATTTGATTACAAATAGAGTAAGCAAACAATGTCTCGAATCACCACAATTTATGTTTATGGGTATGGCCATGCAAAATATGCAAAACCAACCTAAAAATCGCCGTATTCAAGACATAAAAAAACTATATAACTATCTGAATCAACTAAAAATAAATGCACCTACCCCCATGTTAATCAACATGCGCTCACCTCACAAAGGCTACGCTTCTTGCTGTGTTTACACAACAGATGACACGGTAAAAAGTTTGGCAACGGGCGACCATATCGCTTATATGATGACTTGTTCGTCGGCAGGTATTGGAGCCCATTTATTAACCAGAAGCAAAGGAGATCCTGTAAAAGAAGGCAGAATTGTCCATCAAGGTAAATTACCTTACTATCGCGTTCTTCAAAGTGCGGTACACGCAAATATGCAAGCTGGTCGAGGAGGAAGTGCTACAGTTTATTTTAATGCACTTGATCCAGAAATTTTTGATTTATTGGCATTAAAAAACCCGACAACAGTCACCCAAAAAAGAATACGGGATATTGATTACGCCTTATTAGTCAATCGTTTTTTTGTGGAAAAAGTTGCTAAAGATGAAGACTGGATTTTAATCAGTTTACATGAGGCACCTGATCTTTTTGAAGCATTTTATTCAAGTGACTATGATCATTTTAAAAATTTATACCAGAAATATGAACAATCAGATTGCAAAAAACAAATCGTCAAAGCCCGTGATATTGCGCTCAAAGCACTGACTGAGTCTGCCGAAACTGGGCGAATGTATATTACCTATATTGATGAGATGAATCGCCATACGCCATTTAAAGATACGATCTATTCCAGTAATCTTTGTTTGGAAATTGCCCTACCAACCAAACCTTTTACAGACATTACCGATCTTTATTCTGAAGATCCAGTAGGTGAAATAGGCTTATGTAGCTTAGCCTCTCTTGTAGTAGGTCGTATAGAGGAGCATGAGTACGAAGATATTGCCTACTACACCGTACTCATGATTGACAATGTCATTGAGCTAATGAAATATCCCTTCCCCGCATTAGAAACCACAGCAAAAGCCCGCCGTAGCATTGGTGTGGGCATTACCAATCTGGCACATGAACTGGCCAAGCAAAAGTTAAATTTCAATTCTTTGGAAGGAAAAAACTATATTCATTTTATTGCCGAAAGGCATAGTTTCTGGCTACATCAAGCCAGTTTGACATTAGCAAAAGAAAAGGGAAACGCACCGTGGATTAATCGAACCAAATACCCTGAAGGATGGCTGCCTATAGACACTTATTGTCAGGAAGTCGATAAAGTGCATACACAAACACTTCGATTTGACTGGG